>JASGDZ010000019.1:0-3481 GCA_047606835.1 Microbacterium sp.
ACGCGCGTGCCGTCGTCCCACATCAGCGCGGCGCCCCCCGCACCCCCGTTGCCGGCCGCACCTCCGCTCGACCCGCCGTCGGGCGCCGACGAGCTCGACGAGACCCGCGCGGCGGCCTCGCCGCGCGCGGTGCTGATGTGGGACGACGGCACGCGCGTCGCGATCTACGGCCGCACGCTGTTCGGCCGCAATCCCGCGCCCGAGACGGACGCCGTCGTCGTCGCCGTGCGCGACGAGACGCTGTCGCTGTCCAAGACGCACTTCGAGGTGCAGGTCGACGGCGGCGGCGTATGGGTCGTCGACCGCCACTCCACGAACGGCACGGTGCTGCTGCGCGATGCCGAGCGTCGCGAACTGGCCGGGGGAGAGCGTGCCGTGCTGCGGGCCGGAGACCGGCTGGAGTTCGGCGATCGCCGCGTCACCGTGGGGAGCGTGGCATGACGCAGTCGCCGATCGCCGTGAGCTGCGGGGCCGCGACCGACACCGGGCTGCGCCGCCGCATCAACGAGGACGCGCACATCGCGGCATCCCCGGTCTTCCTCGTCGCAGACGGCATGGGCGGCCACCACGCCGGCGAGGTGGCCAGCGCCGCCGTGATCGACGTGTTCGCGCGGCTCGCCGGCCGGCCGAGCATCGGTGTCGAGGAGCTGCAGGCGGCCGTCGCGCGCGCGCGTCGTCGGGTCGACGAGCTGCCCCCCGGTGCCGGCTCGGGCGCAGGCACGACGCTCAGCGGCGTCGTGATCGCCGACGTGGACGGCGACGGCTACTGGCTCACCGTCAACCTCGGCGACTCGCGCACGTACCGCCTGAGCGCCGGGGTGCTGGAGCAGATCAGCGTCGACCACTCGGTCGTGCAGGAGCTCGTCGACCGCGGCGAGCTCGACGCCGCCGCGGCGGCGAGCGATCGCCGCCGCAACGTCATCACGCGCGCGCTCGGCGCGGGAAGCGACGCCGAGCCCGACTACTGGCTCCTTCCCGCGGAGGAGGGCGACCGCATCCTGGTGTGCTCAGACGGCCTCTCCGGGGAGCTGTCCCGCGAGCGGCTCCACGCCGTCCTGCGCTCCGAGCCGCACCCGCAGGCCGCGGCCACCCGTCTCGTGCACGAGGCGATGCTGCACGGCGGGCGGGACAACATCACGGCGCTCGTGGTCGACGCGCTGTCGGTGCGCTCCCGTCGCGACCGGGGCGACGCCGGCAGCACCCTGCCGTCCGCCTCGACACGCGACGAGATCGACGAGGACACGGCGCCCCGGTCCGAGGCGCTCGGGGGGAGACGGTGATGTCCGACACGTCGTACGCTCCGGGAGAGGCCAACGCGCTCGTCACGCGGCACGGCGCGGTGCTCGTCGCCGCCGACCTTCCGGCCGCGCTCCTGACCCGCATGTGGCGCCGTCTCGACGAGGGGCGGGGGCTCGCGGCCGTGCTGGAGGCGCTGACGGGCGCGTTCGGCACGTCGCTGACGGCGATCCCCGCCTTCGCCGTGGCGCTGCGCGAGGGCACGGCGCTGCGCCTGGCCGCCCGCGGCGCGCTGGAGATCGCGGTGGACGCGCCCGGCGGCGGCGAGACGGTGAGCGGTGCGGGCGTGACGACGTGGTCGGAGCGGCTCGTCACGGGTGCGACCGCGGCGACCCTGCGCGTCGCGGGAGCCGCCGTCGCCGCCGAGCTTCCGATCCGCGACGGCGTCGTGCGCGCGAGCGTCGTCACGCTCGGCGGAGCCGTCCCGTCCGCGCCGGCTCCGCCGCATCCCGCGACGCCCGCCTCGGCCCTGACCGCCCCGGCCGCGGAGCCCCCCGCGGCGGGGGTCGTCGACTCGACGTCGGTGCCGATCTCCGCCGAGACGCTGCCGCCCCAGGACTCCACTCTGGGCGGCGCCCCGGCCAGGGAGGGGGCCGACGCGCCGCCCGCCGAGGGCTACGACCACCTGTGGGGTGCCACGGTGGTGCGCGCGGTGGAGGACGCCGCCGTGCGCACCGACGAGGACGCCGCCGCCGAGCCCTCCACGCCCGTGCCTCCGCTCGGCGATCACGACGGCGAGACGATCTCGGTCGCGCAGGCGCGGGCGCTGCGCGCGGGCGACGCGCTCGTCGACTCGGCGCCGGCGCCGCTGGCGCCCCAGCGGCCGCCGGCGATCGGCAGGCTCCGCGTGTCGAACGGGCAGCTCGTCGTGCTCGATCGCACCGTGGTGATCGGCCGCCGGCCGCGGTCCACGCGCGTGACGGGAACCGATCTGCCCCATCTCGTGGCCGTCGACAGCCCGCAGCAGGACATCTCGCGCAGCCACGTGGAGATCCGCGCCGAAGGCGACAGCATCCTCGCCACCGATCTGCACACGACCAACGGCACGACGCTGCGCCGGTCGGGGGCCGACCCGGTGCGCCTGCATCCGGGCGAGCGCACCGTCGTCGTGCCGGGCGATGTGATCGACCTCGGCGACGGCGTCACCGTCACCGTCGAGGAGCTGCCGTGAGCGCGCGCCGCGCGCCGCAGGCGCCGCCCGAGCTGCCCGGGTTCACGCACCTCGACGTGCTCGGGTCGGGCGGCTTCGCCGACGTGTTCCTCTACGAGCAGCACCTGCCGCGGCGGCGCGTCGCCGTCAAGGTGCTGCTGACGGAGCGGATGTCGAGCGACTCGGTGTCGGAGTTCACCGCCGAGGCCAACGTCATGGCGATGCTGTCGACGCATCCCGCGATCGTCACGATCCACCAGGCGGGAGTCGCCGGCGACGGCCGACCGTACCTCGTGATGGAGTACTGCCCCAAGCCCAACCTCCAGGTGCGCTACCGGCGCGAGCCGTTCTCCGTCGCCGAGTCGCTGCGCGTGGGCGTGCAGGTCGCGGGGGCCGTCGAGACGGCGCATCGCGCGGGCGTGCTGCACCGCGACATCAAGCCGGCCAACATCCTCGTCACCGAGTACAACCGGCCGGCCCTCACCGACTTCGGCATCGCCTCCACGACCGCCGCGGCGGGCGAGTCGGCGGGGCTGTCGATCCCGTGGTCTCCGCCGGAGTCGTTCGCCGACGAGCCGCGCAGCGACCGGCGATCGGATGTCTACGCGCTCGGCGCCACGGTGTACACGCTCCTGGCGGGCCGTTCCCCCTTCGAGCTGGCCGGACAGCGCAACACCGCAGCCGACCTCATCCAGCGCATCGAGTCGACGCCGCTGCCCGCCCTCGGCCGGCCCGACGCGCCCGCGTCGCTGCAGCACGTGCTGCAGCGCGCGATGGCCACCTCGCCCGCCGACCGCTACGTGAGCGCGCTGGACTTCGCCCGCGCGCTGCAGAAGGTGCAGATCGAGCTGTCGCACGCGGTCACGCCGGTCGACATCCTCGACGACGCGCTCTCGGACGACGTCGACAAGGATGACGGCGACGACGGGCTCACCCGCGTGCGCGGCGTCGTCAGCATCGAGCCCGAGACCGCCCCGGCCGCGGGGCGCACCCGCCCGTCGGCGCAGACGCCGCCGGCCGGCGCGCCGGCGACGG
>JASGDZ010000020.1:0-11015 GCA_047606835.1 Microbacterium sp.
ACCGGGGTGCCGGCCGCCCACCCGAAGCCCTACTCTGCGGGCTTGGTGTACTCGGTGATGAGGCGCCGCTCCAGCGGGTCGCGGACGATGTCCGTCCACGTGCCGGCCTCGCCCTGGACCACCGTGTTGAACACGAGCGGGACGGCCGCATCCAGCTGGAGGATCGCCGCCTCGGCGTCCATCGTCGCCTGCTGGCGCTCCTCGCCGCTGACCGTCTGGCCGCTCTGGATGATGGCGTCGACGTCGGCGTTGCACAGCATCGCGATGTTGAAGCCGCCGTCGCAGGAGAAGTCCGACGCAAGGAACGACAGCGGGTCGCCCGTGTCCAGCAGCGTGCCGCGCGAATAGATCACCGCGTCGAAGCCGCCGGAGAGCATCTCCTTCTCCATGTTGACGTACTCGCGCACGTCCTGCGTGACGACGAAGCCGGCCTGCTCCAGCTGCTCCTGCAGCTGCACCGCGACCTCGGGCAGCTCGGCGCGGTCGGAGTACGTCGCGAGCGTGATCTCCACGCCGTCGACCGTGGCCGGCGCGGTCGTCGAGGCGACGTCGCCGCGCAGCGACTCCACCCACGGGATGGCCCCGCCGAGCAGGCCGTCCGCCACCTCCGCCTGACCCTCGAACACGGTGTCGACGAGGACCTCGGGGTCGATCGCGGCACGAGCCGCCGCGCGCATCCCGGCGTCCTCGAACACGCCGCTCGAGTTGTTCAGCGCCAGGATCGTGGAGCGGGGCATGACGACCTCGTGCACCATCTCCGGGTCCAGCAGCGGAACCTGCGAGACCGGGATCGACTCCACGACATCCGCCTCGTCCGACCGCAGCGCGGCGGCGCGCGCCGCGCCGTCGGGCACGAACGACACGTCGATGCCCGCGGCCAGCGCCTTGTCGCCCCAGTAGTCGTCGAAGCGGTCGAGCGTCGCGGTCGTGGTGCCGTCGACCTCCGTGAGCACGAACGGGCCGGTGCCGGTGCCGATCGGGCTCACCGTTCCGTCGTCCGCGTACGCCGACGCCGCGAAGATCGACAGCTGCGGGCTGGAGAGCCGGTTGATCAGCAGGGAGTCGGGCTCCTCGGTCGTGATGGTCACCTCGAGGTCTCCGGTGGCCTCGACCGACGTGATCGTCACGCCGTTGAGCGCGCGCGGCGGGGTCGTCGCGGCGACCGCCTGGTCGATGGAGTTCTTCACCGCCGCGGCGTCGAACGCGGTGCCGTCGTGGAAGGTCACGCCGTCCCGCAGCGTGAACACCCAGGTGAGCTCGTCGGGCTGCGTCCACTCGGTGGCCAGCAGCGGCTCGATGTCCAGGTTCTCGTCCAGCCGGACGAGCGTCTCGCCCGTGCTCCAGCGGGAGATCTTGGCGACGTCGTCGCTGAACGGGCTCAGGCCCGCGGTCGGCGGCTGCATCATGACGACGCGGATGCGCTCATCGCCCGTGCTGCCCTCGCCCTCGGTGCTGCCGGAACAGCCCGTGAGGAGCAGACCCGCCGTCGCCGCGAGGGCGATCGCTGCCGCGGATCTGCGGCTCATCTTCTTTCGCATGTTCTTGCCTTTCGTTCTATCGGTGTGTGGGAGGTGCAGGTGGATCGTGCTATCGAGGTGGGAGGCGGGGCGCGCGCACCGGGGTCATCCGATGCCGAGCGCCACGTTGACCTCGTCCAGCGAGGTCATCCGGATGCCGCCGTAGTAGGGCAGGTGCGGGTCGTATCCGCGGTCGAGGAACACCAGGTTGTCGAACCCGAGCTCGTACATCGGGATCAGGTCGTAGTGCTGATGCGACGAGATGTGCAGGAAGTCTCGCGGCTCGGCGTCGAGCGAGGTCAGCATGTACTCGAACGCAGCCAGCCGCGGCTTGTAGGCGCCCGCCTGCTCCGCCGTGAACACCGCGTGGAAGGGGGCCTCCAGCCGCGGGATGCTGAACGCGAGGTGCCGGTCGTCGGCGTTCGACAGCGCCACCAGAGGATAGTGCTCCGCCATCCGCTTCAGCGGCTCCGGGACGTCGGGGTGCGGGCCCCAGCAGCAGAACGCCTGCTGGATCGTCGCGATGTCGACATCCGAGACGCTGAGCCCGAAGTGGGCGCACACGCGGCGGTACGACCGCTCCAGGATCTCGTCGTACGGCCGGTACTCCATGATCTCGTCGTAACGGATGATGCGGTAGCGGTGGAAGAACTCCTCGAGGTCGTCACCGTGCAGCCGCCCGGCCACGAGAGGTTCGACCGCCTGGCGCATCTGGTAGTAGATGAGCGTGCCGTAGATGTCGAACGAGATGTACTTCGGACGTCGGAGCTGGGGGATGGTCACTTTTGCCTTTCTCTGGCTGTGCGGCCTCAGATGCCGCGGGTTGGGATCTCGAGATCTGACTGCTCGGCGTCTGCGAGGTCGATCACATCGGTCTTCGGCGCGGGTGCGACGGCCTGCCCGCCGCCCGCCTTCTTCTTGCCCACGAAACGCAGGTCGAAGCTGATGCTCGACAGCGACACGGCGAAGATCGACAGCATGATGAGGGCCAGCGACGGCACCAGCACGATGAGCGGCGCCCGCTCGACGTAGGGCATGCTCTCGGCGAGCACGAGCCCCCAGTCGGGCTGCGGGGGCTGCGGGCCGAGGCCGAGGAAGCCGAGCGCGGCCAGGCCCAGCGTGATGCCGGGAAGGCGCAGCGCCGCGTGCCGGGCCACAGGGCCGATGACGCTCGGCATGACGTAGCGCAGCATCAGCCGGACCTTCCCGACGCCCAGCACGGGGGCGATGCTCACGTGCGGCTGGGATTTCACCTCGGAGACGAGCGCCGCGGTGTGGGCCGCCAGCGGCGCCCAGCTCACGATCGTCACGGCGATCACCGCCCCCGCCGCCGACGGGCCCATGATGCCGGCCACGATGAGGCCGGTGAGGATCGTCGGCGCCGCGTTCGTCACCTCGATGGGTCCGGCTCCCGCGTTGGGGAACATGCCGATCAGCAGCCCCACGCCGAGACAGATCAACGTGACGATCGCGCCGAGGCCGATCGTGGCCATCGCGCCGTGCGAGATGCGTGCGAGCACGTCTCGACCGCTGGCGTCGGCGCCGAGGGGAAGCTCCCAGCTGATCGACTGGAGCCGGTCGTAGTCGAGGGCGAAGGGATCGCGCGGCAGCCCGGCGACGATGACGACGAGAAGGAGGACCAGCATCGTGGCGGGCAGCACGAGCGCCCACTTCGAGCTCGGCGTCTTGGGGACGGCCGCGGGGAGCGAGTTGGATCGCAACGCCGGGCCGAGCAGGACCCGCCGCACGACCGCGGACAGGATGCCCAGGATGACGGCGAGGATCATCAGCAGGATGACGCCCGTCTGGAGCACGGGAAGGTCCTGCGACTGCGCCGCGGCGAGCGTGGCGCGCCCGATGCCCGGGAT
Organism: Microbacterium sp.; assembly: GCA_047606835.1. Taxonomy (GTDB): domain Bacteria; phylum Actinomycetota; class Actinomycetes; order Actinomycetales; family Microbacteriaceae; genus Microbacterium. The sequence continues at coordinate 3,386 of JASGDZ010000020.1, forward strand.
GGCGTAGACCTGCTCGATCACGACGGCTCCGGCCGTGATGCCGACGAGGATCAGCGACATCGGGGCGGTCACGCTCGGCAGGGTGCGGCGGATGACCGCCCCGATCAGGCGCGGCTTGGAGAAGCCGGCCACCTGCCACGTCGCGACCCAGCGCTCGGCGAATGTGCTGGCGAGGCCGTCCGACAGCAGCCGCCCGAGGAATCCGCCCGTGGGAAGACCCATCGCCAGCGCGGGGAGGATGACGTACTGCGGCCCCTTCCACCCGAACGGCGGGAGCCAGCCGAGCCACACCGCGAACACGACGAGCAGCACGGATGCCAGCAGGAACTCGGGGAGGGCGGTGAGGGCCGCGGCCAGGCCGCCGCCGGTGCGGTCGGTGCGGCCGGCCAGACCGCGTCGGAAGGTGGGGATCGTCAGCAGCGCGCCGAGCACCACGCCGATCAGCAGCGCCGCGAGCATGAGCGTCAGCGACGTGCCGAGCGCCGACATCAGCTCGGGCAGGACCGGCTGGCGGGTCGCCCACGACACCCCGAAGTCGCCCCGGAGCGCGCCGCCGAGCCAGTTGAAGAACACGCCGAACGCGCCCCCCTCCAGCCCCAGCTCCTTGCGGATCGCCTCCAGCGCCTCCTCCGAGACCTCGCCCTCCGCATACCGCGAGCGGTACACCGACATCGCGATGTCGCGCCCCGACAGCAGCGGCATGATGCCGAGGATGAAGACCACCAGGGCGATCGTGACGGCCCGCGAGATGCCGGCGACGAGCGCGCCGCGCGAGGCGGCCGACAGCGACAGGCGCCGCCGCTGACGGCGACGCAGCGCCGGAACCGCTTGAGTGGAGATCGACATGCTGTGCGCTCCTTCCTTGGCCGCAGCCCGGGGGCTAGGCGACCGCTCCGACGACGTCGTCTGCGATGTGCAGATCGGGGATGGAGCCGAGCAGCTCCTGGGTTCGCTCGTGGCGCGGCTCCATGAGCAGCTGCTTGGTCGGCCGGTCCTCGACGACCTCGCCGCCGAACATCACGACCGTGCGCTCGCACAGGCTCGCGACCATCGACAGGTCGTGCGAGACGACGGCGATCCCCGTGCCGCGCGTCTCGGAGATCTCGCGCAGCAGCGCCACCACCGCCTCCCGCATGGGCAGGTCGAGTCCCGAGACGGGCTCGTCGGCGAGGATGAAGTCCGGCCGCGTCGCGATCGCCCGCGCGATCGCGAGCCGCTGCGCCTGGCCGCCGGACAGCTCGTTGGCACGGCGGCTGAGGAACTTGTCGTCGAGGTTCACGGCCAGCAGGGCCTCGCGGATCATCGTGTCGTGGTCGCCCTCGACCCCCAGCCGCACGAGCGGCTCGCGCACGAGCGCCTGAACGGTCATGAGCGGGTCGAGCGTCGACGCGGGATCCTGCGGCACGTACTGCACCTTGCGCCGGTACCACTTCAGCCGCCGCACCTCTGCGGGCTCGACCTCGCGCCCGTCGCACGTCACGGCGCCGGAGTCGGTCGTGTCCAGCGCGAGCATGAGGCGCAGCAGCGTCGTCTTGCCCGATCCCGAGACCCCGACGATCCCGACGCGCTCGCCGCGGTCGATGCGCAGCGTCGTGGGCTCGAGCGCCGTCTTCAGCGCGCGCGGGCCGAACAGCCCCTTGCGCGGCATCTGGTAGACCCGGCTGACGTCGGAGATGTCGAAGAACACCTGGCCGTCGTCGGGCACGACGTCGACGGCCACGCCCGTCTCGGCGGCCGCCTGCGCCTCGGCGCGGAAGCGCTCGACGTAGGGGGCGATCGTGGCGGCGCGCGCGGCCCGGATGAGCTCGCGGGTGTACGGGTTCTCGGGCGCGTTGAAGATGTCGCGCAGCGGGCCCTGCTCGGCGATCAGTCCGTCCTTGAGCACGACCGCGTGGCTGCACAGCTCGGCGGCGACCGCGAAGTCGTGCGTGATGAACAGCAGCGCCGGGGTGTTCGCCCCCGCGGTGTACTTCTTGAGGACCTCGAGCACCTTCTTCTGCGTCACCACGTCGAGCGCGGTCGTCGGCTCGTCGGCGACCATGAGCCGCGTGTTGCACGCGAGCGCGAGGGCGATGCACACGCGCTGGCGCTGGCCGCCGGACAGCTCAGACGAGAACCGGTTCACGAGGTTCTGCGGATCGGGGAGCCCGACCGACTCGGCGAGCTCGATCGCGGCCTGCATCGCGGCGGGGCGGTCGAGGCCGCGGTGCCGGCGCAGCGGCTCGATCAGCTGGTCGCGCAGCCGCACCAGCGGGTTGAGCGCGACCGCGGAGTCCTGGAACACCATCGCGACCCGCGCCTCCTCCGGTCGCTTCGGGCCGCTGACGCCGAGCACCTCGACGCCGTTGATGCGGATGCTGCCCTCCGTGACGGCGTTGCGCGGGAGGTTGCCGAGCACCGCCGCGGCGGTCAGCGACTTCCCCGATCCCGACTCGCCGAGCAGGCACACGCGCTGCCCCTGACCCACGGAGAACGTGATCCCCTTCACGATCGTGCGACCACGAATCGTGATCTTGAGATCGGTGACTTCAAGACTGTGCATCGGTGACGCCTTCCCACGGCCTGGCCGCGCATCCCGGCGGTTGCTGGCGACGCTAGCGAGCGGATATGAGGATTGTCAACAATCCGACGAAAGAGTTACCCAGCCGAAACACGCGGGCAACACAGTCAGCCGGCGCGGAGCCGATCCACGACAGCCGCCCCCACCTGCGTGGTCGTCGCGGTCCCGCCCAGGTCGGGGGTGACGAACCCGCTCTCGATCACGGCGGTGAACGCGGCCTCGAGCCGATCGGCGATCTCGGCGTGGCCGAGGTGGCGCAGCATCATCGCGCCGGCCCAGATCTGACCGATCGGATTCGCGATGCCGAGGCCCGCGATGTCGGGGGCCGAGCCGTGCACGGGCTCGAACATGGACGGATGCCTGCGCTCCGGGTTCAGGTTCGCGCTCGGCGCGATGCCGATGGATCCGACGGCCCCGGCGGCCAGATCCGAGAGGATGTCGCCGAAGAGGTTCGACGCGACGATGACGTCGAGGCTGCGCGGACGGCGCACCATGCGGGCGGCGAGCGCGTCGATGAGCACCGACTCCAGGGCGATGCCGCCCCGGTCCGCGACGACCTCCGCGACGACCTCGTCCCAGAAGGGCATCGTGTGGATGATCCCGTTCGACTTGGTCGCCGACACCAGCCGCCCGGAGCGCTGCGCCGCGACGTCGACCGCGAACCGGGCGATCCGCTCGATCCCGAACCGCGTGAACAGCGCCTGCTGGTACGCCGCCTCGTGGGGCGTGCCCTGGTAGCTGCGTCCGCCGACGGCGGAGTACTCGCCCTCCACGTTCTCCCGCACGATCACCATGTCGATCTCCGGGGATCCCGCCAGCGACGAGGCGATCCCGGAGAACGAGCGGATCGGGCGGAGGTTGACGTACTGGTCGAACTCGCGCCGGATGGGGATCAGCATCCCCCACAGGGTCTCGGTGTCCGACACCTCCGGCGAGCCGACCGCGCCGAGGAAGATCGCGTCGGTCTCGGCCATGGTCTCGAGCGCGTCCGTCGGCATCATGCGTCCGTGCGCGCGGTGGTAGTCGCTCCCCCAGGGCTGCTCCCGCCACTGGAAGCGGACTGCATGGGGCTCGGCGGCGGCGTCCAGGACGCTCATCGCGACGGGCATCACCTCCTGGCCGATGCCGTCTCCGGCGAGCACCGAGATCGTGTGGGTGCGCATCGTCCGCTCCTTCCGACTACCGTCGCCGTCGACCATATCGTAGTATTGTCGACAATCATCCGGACGCAGAGTGGAGCAGCAGATGAGCAGCCCGACCGCCGCCCCGAACCCCGTCGACGAGGTGTCGTCCGACCGGCGCGCGCGGTCGGACGCCGCTGTGGCCACCGTGGGGCTCGACCCGCTGGGCCTGGGCGTCTCCGCCACCTTCGCGGTGCACGACCCCGCCACCGAGGAGCTCATCGCGCGCCCCGCCGACTACACGCCGGAAGAGGCGCTGATCGCCCTCGACCGCGCCGACCGCGCGGGCGCCGACTGGGCGCGCACCACCGCACGGCACCGCTCCGACGTGCTGCACCGCGCGTACGACCTCATCATCGAGCAGCGCGATCGCCTGGCGCTCGTGATCACGCGCGAGATGGGAAAGCCGCTGTCGGAGGCGTACGGCGAGGTGCAGTACGCGGCCGACTACGTGCGCTGGTACGCCGAGGAGGCGGTGCGCCCCGCGGGCAACTACCGCGAGAGCCCGCGCGGCGGGTCGACCATCCTCACGACGAGGGCGCCGATCGGCACCGCGCTGCTGATCACGCCGTGGAACTTCCCGATGGCGATGGCGACGCGCAAGATCGCGCCGGCGATCGCCGTGGGCTGCGGCGCGGTGGTCAAGCCCGCCGCCCTCACGCCGCTGACGACCCTCGTCGTCGCGGAGATCTTCGTCCAGGCCGGCGTGCCGCAGGAGCTGGTGCAGGTCGTCACCACGAGCAAGGCGTCGCCGTTGAGCACCGCGCTGCTCGCAGACCCCCGGGTGCGCAAGGTCTCCTTCACGGGGTCGACCGGTGTGGGCAGCGCGCTGCTGGCCCTGGCCGCGCAGCACGTCGTGAAGAGCTCGATGGAGCTCGGCGGCAACGCCCCGCTGCTGGTCTTCGACGACGCCGACCTGGAGCGCGCCGTCGAGGGCGCCGTCGTGGCGAAGCTGCGCAACGGCGGCCAGTCGTGCGTCGCCGCCAACCGCATCCTCGTGCAGGACGGCATCGCCGACGCGTTCGTGGAGGGGTTCACCGAGCGGATGTCGCAGGTCGTGATGGGCGACCCGCTCGGCGACGTGCAGCTCGGCCCGGTGATCGACGACCGCGCCGTGGCCAACTTCCGCAGCTGGGTCGACGACGCCGTCGCGCGCGGCGCCGAACTGCGCACCGGCGGCTCCGCGCCCGACCGGCCCGGCCACTTCTTCGAGGCGACGGTGCTCGACCGCGTGCCCGAGACCGCGCAGATCGCCCGCGAGGAGATCTTCGGACCGGTCGCCGCGATCGCGCGGTTCGGCACCGAGGACGAGGGCGTCGCGCGCGCGAACAGCACGCCGTTCGGCCTCGCGAGCTACGTCTTCACGGCCGACATCGACCGCGCCCTCGACGTGGCCGACCGGCTCGACGCCGGAATGGTGGGCATCAACCACGGCATCGTGTCGAACGTGGCAGCGCCGTTCGGCGGGATCAAGGCGTCGGGCCTCGGCCGCGAGGGCAGCTCCGAAGGACTCGAGGAGTACCAGGAGATCCGGTTCTACAACATCGCGCGGCGCTGACGCGGCGAACGGCACGACCACCCACGCTCGTGGTACGCGGGGCGCGTGCTGTCGAGCCTCCCGGGGTCGCCTCCCACACCCCCGACCGACACCGTGTTCGTATACGTATTCACCACAATGTAACGACCGGGTAAACCAGCCAGTATTAGGCTTTCCTAACCGGAATACATACGTATACCATCGGGCCATGGCAAAGATGACTCATCGGGTACTCCCGGCTCTCGCAATGGCGATCAGCGTTACCGTGGCCCTCACCGCTTGCGGTGCCGGCTCCCGCACCGAGAACGAGAACGCGACGACGGTGTCGTGCGACTTCGAAGCTCCGGCGGAGGAGACCACGGTCAACGTGCTCGCTTACAACTCGTCCGCAATCGACCCGTTCACCGACACCATGGTCTCGAGCTGCACGACCGACCAGGTGACCCTCAAGCACGACCCGATCGACTTCGCCGGACAGGTGACCAAGACCACCGCCACCCTCGCCGGCGACACCGGCACGTACGACATCCTCGAGACCTACGGCTTCGTGATCCCCGGCTTCGCCAGCGACGAGAAGCTCGTCCCGCTGAACGACCTGTGGGACAAGTACGCCGCCGACTACGACCTCGACGCGATCAGCGAGTCGATGCGCGCAGGCATGTCCTACCAGGGCGAGCTGTACGCGGTCCCGATGCAGGCGCAGATGTACGTCATGGCCTACCGGGCCGACATCTTCGAGGAGCTGGGCCTCGAAGTCCCCGAGACCTTCGACGACATGATCGCCGCCGCCGAGGCCATCAAGGAGGCCGGCAAGATGGACTACCCGATCGCGCTGCCCTGGCTCGCGACCGCCGACGTCGCCACCAGCTTCAGCGCGGCGATGAACTCCTTCGGCGTCGACCTCGTCACCGAGGACAACGAGGTCACCATCGACACCCCAGAGGGCAAGAAGGCGCTCGAGGCGATGCTGGCGCTCAAGCCCTACATGGACCCGGAGGTGACCACCTTCGACCAGCCCAAGGTGCAGCAGCAGCTCTTCAACGGCACCGCCGCCATGGCGATCATGTTCTCGGGCCGCATGTACGACCTGACCCTCGAGTCCAACAGCGACCTCTTCGACAAGTTCGCCTTCGCCGGCTCCCCGAAGGTCACCGCCGACGCCGAGTACTCCTACAACCGTCTCTCCATCGACGGCTGGTCGATCCCGTTCAACACCACGCTCGACCACGACATGCTCTTCGTGATGATGGCCTCCGCCGTCAGCGAGGAGGCCTCAGAGGCATCCGTCCCCGCGGCCTACCCGGCTCGCGAGGGCATGGTCACCGCCGAGAACTCGCCGTACGGCGAGGCCGCCAACGACTCGATGGCCACCGCGATGCCCCCGGTCGTGGCGTCCAGCCAGGCGGACGTGACCAACGCGATCCGTCCGGTCCTGGTGCAGGTGCTCACCGGCGATCTCTCGGTCGACGAGGGACTGGCTCAGATGCAGGCGGAGGGAGAGAAGGTCGCGGGCTGACCTTCCTCTCGAAGACGACTGCGGGCGGAGGCCCGGGGGGCACGCCCCGGGCCGCCGCCCCCGAAGCAAGGAGAACCCCACGCAATGAAGCCACGCGAGTTCTGGTTGCTGTTCTTCCCCAGCTTGCTGGTCATGGGCGGCTTGCTCGTCCTGCCGCTGATCCGCACCATCCAGTGGAGCTTCGAGGAGGTTCGCTACGGCACGCCGGGCACCTTCGTCGGGCTGGCCAACTTCGTCGACGCCCTCACGGAGACCCGCTTCCATCGCGCGGTGATCTTCACGGTGATCGTCGCGCTCGTCACCACGGCGATCCTGCTGGTCCTCGGCTACATCGTCGCGGTCGGCATCGACCGCCTCACCAAGAGCCGCCCGGTGGTGCTCGGCATCATGCTCGTCTCGTACGTGCTGCCGAACCTCGTCGGCGCGGTCGCCTTCTCCTGGCTGTTCGACAACAACTTCGGCGGCCTGGTCAACCGCTTCATCGAGCTGATGGGCGGCTCCAGCGTGCTCTGGTTCACCGACCAGGTCCCCAATGCCATCCTGGTCATCGCGAACACCGTCTGGCACATGCTCCCGTTCTCGATGCTGATCATCCTCGCGGGCCTGCAGGGCGTCCCCCTCGAGCTGCGCGAGGCGGCCACGATCGACGGGGCATCCCCTCTTCAGACCCACTGGCACGTGATCATCCCCACGATCCGCGGGGTCATCGGCTTCGTCACGCTGATCTCGATCATGGACGTGCTGCGGCTCTTCGACAACCTGATCCCGCTGTCGCCGCAGGCCGAGGCCATCGGCAACGAGTCGATCATGCACTACGTGCACTCGGTCGCCTTCGC
>JASGDZ010000021.1:0-8684 GCA_047606835.1 Microbacterium sp.
CGCGGGGTGAACAGCGCAGCCACGCCCGAGTAGTACCCGCGCGCAGAGCGCTCGTGGCGGGTGATGACGGTGCACGCGTTCTGCATCGGCGAGCCCGTGACGGTCGGTGCGAACATCGTCTCGCGCAGGATGTCGCGCGGGTCGAGCCGGCTGCGCCCGCGCAGCACGTACTCGGTGTGGGTGAGGCGCGACATCTCCTTGAGGTGCGGGCCCGTGATGCGCCCGCCGTCTGTGCAGACGGCGCTCATCATCTTGAGTTCCTCGTCGACGACCATGAAGAGCTCTTCGGTCTCCTTCGTCGACTCCAGGAACTCGCGCAGCGCCGGCACCGTCGCGCCGCCCGGGGGATGGCGGAAGGTGCCCGAGATCGGGTTCATCGTGACGACCCCGTCCACGGCGCAGACGTGCGCCTCGGGGCTCGCGCCGACCGCGACGTGCCCTGGCGTGGAGACGAGGAACGTCCAGTAGGCACCGCGCTCGTGCTCCAGCAGCGCCCGGAACCAGGTCAGGCCGGCCGTGACGGCATCCGTGTCCACGGTCGCGGTGAAGTCGCGCCGGATGACGAAGTTCGCCCCCTCGCCGCGGCCGATCTCGTCGGCGATCACGCGGCGCACGATGTCGGCGTACTCCTCGTCGGCGACGTCGAAGCCGGCGTCCTGCAGCGCGACGGCGGCCTCCGGCAGGTGCGCGAGCGCCTCTGCCAGCGGGGTCGACTCGTGCGACGTCACGACCAGGCAGCGCAGCGGCGCACGGTCGTCGTGGCATTCGAAGCCGCGCTCGACCACCTGGCGGAACGGGACGAGCGCGAGCACCTCGCGGGGTGCGCCCGCGTCGTCGACGAGCGGGATGTCGGCGAGCAGGCCGACGTCGACGACGTCGCCGCGCAGCAACTCGACGGTGCGCCCGTCGCGTGAGATGAGGGCGAACGGGGCGTCGCTGGAGATGTTCATGGCCGGCCTTTCCGGGTCGGGCGGTCGCTCACACAGAAAAGACCGCCTCATGGGCGGTCTGTGGGTTGCGAGCACACCGCCGTCAGCGGGTGGGCCACCAAGTGTGCTGCATCCGGTCAGGCTAGCAGAGACCGCCGTCCGGTCGATGCCCGGGGCCGGGGGCCGCGGCGTAGGCTGGTGCGCGTGCCAGCAGTGAATCTCGGGATGCCTCGCGTGCCCGACGTCCTCGCGCCGCGGCGCAGGAGTCGCCAGATCCGGGTGGGCAAGGTGCTCGTGGGCGGCGACGCGCCGGTCAGCGTGCAGTCGATGTGCACCACGCCGACCACGAACATCAACGCGACGCTGCAGCAGATCGCCGAGCTCACGGCATCCGGCTGCGAGATCGTGCGCGTCGCTGTGCCGTCGCAGGACGACGCCGACGTGCTGCACATCATCGCCAAGAAGAGCCAGATCCCGGTCATCGCCGACATCCACTTCCAGCCCAAGTACGTCTTCCAGGCGATCGACGCCGGCTGCGCGGCGGTGCGCGTCAATCCCGGCAACATCCGCAAGTTCGACGACCAGGTGGGCGCGATCGCGAAGGCCGCGTCGGATGCGGGGGTGTCTGTGCGCATCGGCGTCAACGCCGGCTCGCTCGACCGGCGGCTGCTGGAGAAGCACGGCAAGGCGACGCCGGAGGCGCTGTGCGAGAGCGCCGTGTGGGAGGCGTCCCTGTTCGAGGAGCACGACTTCCACGACTTCAAGATCTCGGTCAAGCACAACGACCCGATCGTGATGGTCAAGGCGTACCGGCTGCTCGCCGAGCGCGGCGACTGGCCGCTGCACCTGGGGGTGACGGAGGCGGGGCCCGCGTTCCAGGGCACCATCAAGTCGGCGACGGCGTTCGGCATCCTGCTCGCCGAGGGCATCGGCGACACGATCCGCGTGTCGCTGTCGGCCCCACCGGCCGAGGAGGTCAAGGTCGGCCATCAGATCCTGCAGTCGCTGAACCTGCGCGAGCGGACGCTGGAGATCGTGTCGTGCCCGTCGTGCGGGCGCGCGCAGGTGGACGTCTACACGCTCGCCGACTCGGTGACCGAGGGGCTCAAGGACCTGACCGTGCCGCTGCGCGTCGCGGTGATGGGCTGCGTCGTGAACGGGCCAGGCGAGGCGCGCGAGGCAGACCTCGGCGTCGCCTCCGGCAACGGCAAGGGCCAGATCTTCGTGAAGGGCCACGTGATCAAGACGGTGCCCGAGTCGGAGATCGTGGCGACCCTCATCGCGGAGGCGAACCGCATCGCCGACGAGCTGGGGCCGGATGCCCCCACCGGCACCGCGCAGGTCGTCACGGCGTGACGCGCGCCCCCGGGGCGTCGCGAACGTCGGAGAATCGCGCGGATGTCGGAGGATGTCGGCGCGATGCCCCGACATCCGCTCAAGGCTCCGACATCCGCCGGTCACGCCGCGGCGCGATCGGCGGGCGGCGCGGCGATCGATAGCGTGGGAGGGTGACAGTGCTCAGTGCCAGGGCCGTGCTGCTCGACATGGACGGGACGCTCGTAGACTCCACCGCCGCGGTGGAGCGCATCTGGCTGAGCTGGGCCGAAGGGCACGGGCTCGATCCGGCGACCGTGCTGGAGGTCGTGCACGGTCGTCAGGGCCACGAGAGCATGGCGATCCTGCTGCCGCACCGGTCGACGGCGGAGAACCTCGCCGACAACGTGCGGCACCTGCGCGAGGAGACGAGCGACCTCGACGGGGTCGTCGCGATCCCCGGGGCGCGGGAGCTGCTGGCAGCGCTCGACGGCCAGCCGCATGCCCTCGTGACGTCGGCCGACGTCGCCCTGATGGAGGCGCGGATGGGCGCCGCCGGCCTCTCGGTGCCGGCGCTCGCGGTGACGGCCGAGCGGGTGTCGGCGAGCAAGCCGCACCCCGAGGGGTTCCTGCTCGCGGCGCGGCTGCTGGGCGTCGACCCGGTCGACTGCGTCGTGTTCGAGGACTCGGGCGCCGGGATCGAGGCGGGCAAGGCCGCGGGGATGCGGGTGGTCGGCGTGGGGGAGGCGGCGATCGCCCACGGCCCTGACCACGTCGTGGCCGACCTCACCGGTGTGGCGATCGCACGCGTGGAGTCTGGCCTGACGATCGCTCTGGGCTGACCGTCGCACGGACTGCGGGCGACCCGATCCTCAGTCCGCGATGCTCAGTTCGGCTCGTTCCAAGAAGACCCTGCCCGGCGGCGCACCGACCTGGGCGAGGACGATCGCTGAGGAGTCGGTGGCGGGCCGATCGCGCAGCTCGGGGAACCACGGACGGTCCTGATCGACGACGATCAGCATCCCGTCGATGTCTCCGACGGGCGCGAAGGCCGGTCCTTGCGGCGGGAAGGGCGTGAGCCCCAGGCCCGTGAGTTCGCGAACGGTCGCGGGGACGTCTTCGACGCCGATGCCCACCTCGGCGATGCCGAGCGGCACGGGCACCGGTGCGCTCGTGCCGCGCCCGCGATGACCCTCGTGGGCGATGTACTCCAGGATCAGCCCGTCGGGGGCGGTGAAGTAGACCGAACGACTGTCCCACCCTGACGGCCCCGCGATCACGGGTGAGCCGTCGCAGAGGAGGAGGTCGACCCGTGTCGCGAGCTGCTCCCGCGCTCGTTCGAAGTCCTCGGGCGCGAACGAGAACGCCAGGTGGTGCGCGCCGGCGGACCGGGCTCGCTGCTCGTAGCGCACCGTGCCGGTGCCCGTGCGGACCTCGATGGTGGCGTCGTCGACGCGGTCCACGGGCAGCTGCAGCGCATCGCGATGGAACTCTTCGAGCGCGTCGACGGCAGAGGTCCCGATCGTGACCGCCGTGATCAGCATCGCCGCCTCGTCCTCTCTGCCGCTGCGTTCACGATAGTGGGCGCCGATAGGCGCTGCCGTCGTTCGGAGATCTGCCGTGGTTCGGAGGAATCGGCGAGGAAACTCCGAATCTGGGCCGATCTCCGCAGTCCGGCGGAGCGGCGGGGGAGCGCCTGGTCGGCGCCGCCGGGCCCGCGGGCGCCGCGCACCGCAAACGTCACGCGAGCGTTACAGCGGCGAAACCGCTGGCGGGGACCGAGACAATAGCGTCGGAACGACGAGTCCCCCCGACCAAGGCCGGTCATGTTCGCATGGTCGGCCTTCGTCATTCCCCGTGGAAGGCCCTCACCACCATGACACACAGCAACGACGCGGCGTCGCCGCAGGACATCGTGGAAGCAGCAGGGATGCCGGTCGGCTCCGGCAACATGAAACCCGAGTACGATCCCCGCCTCGCCAACGAGGACCTGGCACCGCTGCGCAAGCAGACGTGGAGCTGGTACAACATTTTCGCGTTCTGGATGTCGGACGTGCACTCCGTCGGCGGCTACGTGACGGCGGGGTCGTTGTTCGCCCTCGGCATCGCCGCCTGGCAGGTGCTCGTCGCACTCGTGGTCGGCATCGTCATCGTGCAGATCTTCGCGAACCTCGTCGCCAAGCCCAGCCAGAAGACCGGGGTGCCCTACCCCGTCATCAACCGTGCCATCTTCGGCATCAAGGGCGCGAACGTCCCCGCGATCATCCGCGGCCTCATCGCCATCGCCTGGTACGGCGTGCAGACGTTCCTCGCGGCCGAGAGCCTCAACATCATCTTCCTGAAGTTCATCCCTGGCACGGCGGACCTGCTCGAATACAGCTTCCTCGGCCTGTCGGCGCTCGGCTGGATCTCCTACGCGATCCTGTGGGTCGCGCAGGTCGCGCTGTTCTGGAACGGCATGGAGGTCATCCGCCGGTTCATCGACTGGGCGGGTCCCGCGGTGTACGTCGTGATGGTCGTGCTCGCCATCTACCTGGTCACCCAGGCCGGCTGGGAGAACATCGACCTCAACCTGTCCGACCCGAGCACCGCGCCGACCGACCTGTGGGGCACGATCGGGCTCATGGTCATGGCGGTCAGCATCGTCGTGTCGTACTTCTCCGGCCCCATGCTGAACTTCGGCGACTTCGCCCGCTACGGCAAGTCGTTCTCGCAGGTCAAGCGCGGCAACTTCTGGGGCCTCCCGGTCAACTTCCTGTTCTTCTCGCTGCTGACCGTCATCACCGCGTCGGCCACCGTGCCGGTGTTCGGCGAGCTGATCACCGATCCGATCCACACCGTGGAGCGCATCGACTCGTGGTTCGCGATCCTGCTGGGCGGACTGACCTTCGTCACGGCGACGGTCGGCATCAACATCGTCGCGAACTTCATCTCCCCGGCGTTCGACTTCTCCAACGTCGCGCCGCACCGCATCTCGTGGCGGATGGGCGGGATGATCGCGGCGGTCGGGTCGGTCTTCCTCACGCCGTGGAACTGGTACTCCAACGACGACGCGATCCACTACACCCTGGGCTTCCTCGGTGCCCTCATCGGCCCGCTGTTCGGCACGCTGATCGCCGGCTACTACGTCGCGGCGAAGCAGCGGATCAAGGTCGACGCGATGTTCACGTTCGACGAGAAGGGGCCGTACTGGTACCGCAAGGGCTACAACCCGAACGCGGTCAACACGATGCTCCTCGCCGGCATCCCGACCATCGTCATCGCGATCTTCCCGAAGATGTTCGCCGACCTCGGCGTGTTCGACGTCGCCTGGATCAGCAACTACACGTGGTTCATCGGCTGCGGTCTCGCCTACGTCGTCTTCGTCGCCCTGGAGCGGTCGAAGCCGCAGATCCCGACCTTCGAGGGCGAGACCGAGGGGATCTCCGACGGCACGGTCGACGGCGCCGCGGCGACCGCCGAATCGGAGCCGCCGGCGATCTCGGGGGAGGTCCCGGTGCAGCAGGCATCCTCACGATGAGGATCGCCCTCGTCAACCCGAACACCTCCCGGGCGATGACCGCGAAGATCGCGGACGCCGCCCGGGAGGTGTCGGCCCCCGACGTCGAGGTCGTCGCGATGTGCCCGGCCGAGGGCGCCGCGGCGATCGAGAGCCACGTCGACGACGTGGCGGCGGCGCGCGCCGTCATCGAGCTGATCGAGGCGGATCTGGATGCCGGCGGCAGCGACGGCTACATCGTGGCCTGCTTCGGGGACCCCGGGCTGGATGCCGCGCGCGAGCTCGTCGACGTGCCGGTCGTCGGCATCGCGGAGGCCGCGATGCACGTCGCGGCCCTCTCCGGACGCGCGTTCGCCGTCGTCACGACGCTCGCGCGCACACTGGGCCGTGCGGACGACCTCGTGGCCCGCTACGGGATGCAGCGTGCGTGCGTCGCGCTGGAGGCCACCGACATCCCGGTCCTGGACCTGGAGGACACCTCCTCGCACGCCGTGGACACGATCGTCGACGTGGCCGCCCGCGCCGTCGCCTCCGCCCGGGCCGACGTCATCGTCCTCGGCTGCGCCGGCATGGCCGACCTGTGCGCGACCGTGTCGCGCCGCGTCGGAGTGCCCGTCGTCGACGGCGTCGCCGCCGCTGTGGGGCTCGTCACCGCGATGAGCCGCATGGGAGTGGGCACGAGCAAGCGCGAGGAGTACGCGCCGCCGCCGCGCCGTCCGGCGCCGGGGGTCGCGGCTCAGGCCGTGACGGTATCGACGCCGTAGCGCGCGGGCCGACGCACCCCGGGGCGAGGCGGCATCAATCGGCGACGACCTCGACGTCGTAGCGCGCGATGCGCGGGTCGACGGTCAGGATCGGGGCGTCGAGGTCCTGCGCCTGGGCGACGATCATGCGGTCGAACGGGTCGCCGTGGTGCCGCGGGAGGGATCCGGCGGCGACGGCGTGCCGCAGTTCGAGGTCGACCGTCTCGACCCCCGTGAGGCGCAACTGCCGCAGGAAGTCGGCCTCCGTGCGCAGGGGGATCGAGAGGCGCCCGGCCGCCACCTTGGTCGCGATCTCCCACGCGCTCGCGACCGACATCAGCAGCCGGCTCGTCTCATCTTCCAGGATGGCGCGGGTGCGCCGACCCAGTCGGGCGCTGTCTTCGAGCATCCAGATCCAGGTGTGCGTGTCAAGCAGGAAGGATCTCACCGTTCTCCATCGCTTCCTCGAGTTCCGGCATCGGCTCGTCGAAGTCGTCCGACATCCAGATGCGGCCCTGGAGGGAGCCCAGCCGCCTTTTCGGCGGCGTCTTCTCGACGGGCAGCAGCCGCGCGACGGGCGTGTCGCCGCGCCGGATCTGCACCTCGGCGCCGCTCTCGACGAGCCGGAGGAGCCGGGAGAGGTTCGTCTTCGCCTCGTGGACGCCGACGACCGTGACAGACTTAGTCATACGACTTAGTCTACTGTGTCGCTTCAGGACGGGTGGGGTGCACCGACTGTCGGCGTCCTGCCCGCAGTGTGCCGCCGGCGGTCGGTCCGACTCTAGACTGGACCCTCGTGGTCACCCGTCTGTCGAACTTCTTCCTCCGCACGCTGCGCGAAGACCCCGCCGACGCCGAGGTCACGAGCCACCGGCTGCTCGTGCGCGCCGGCTACATCCGCCGCGCCGCGCCCGGCATCTTCACGTGGCTGCCGCTGGGCCTCAAGGTCAAGGCACGCATCGAGGAGATCATCCGCGAGGAGATGGCGAACGCCGGCGCGTTCGAGGTGCACTTCCCCGCGCTGCTGCCGCGTGAGCCCTACGAGGAGTCGGGCCGGTGGACGTCGTACGGCGACGGCATTTTCCGCCTGCGAGACCGCAAGGGCGCCGACTACCTGCTCGCCCCGACGCACGAGGAGATGTTCACGCTCCTCGTCAAGGACCTCTACTCGTCGTACAAGGACCTGCCGCTGACGATCTACCAGATCCAGGACAAGTACCGCGACGAGGCGCGCCCGCGCGCGGGTCTGCTGCGCGGCCGCGAGTTCACGATGAAGGACGCCTATTCCTTCGACTACACCGACGAGGGGCAGGATGCCTCGTACCAGGCGCAGCGCGACGCGTACGAGCGCATCTTCCGGCGCCTCGGTCTGGAGTACGTCATCGTCGCCGCCGACAACGGCCTGATGGGCGGCGCGCGCAGCGAGGAGTTCCTGCACCCGACGCCCATCGGCGAGGACACGTTCGTGCGCTCGGCCGATGGTTATGCCGCCAACGTCGAGGCGTTCACCACCGTCGCCCCCGATCCGATCCCGTTCGACGCCGCAGGTGAGCCCGAGATCTTCGACTCGCCGAACACCCCGACGATCGACACGCTCGTCGCGCACAGCAACGCCGTGTTGGGCGGCGCGTACACCGCCGCCGACACGCTCAAGAACGTCGTGCTCGCGCTCACCCACCAGGACGGCGCGCGCGAGGTCGTCGTCGTCGGCATCCCCGGCGACCGCGACGTCGACGACAAGCGCGCCGAGGTCGCGTTCGCGCCCGCCGTCGTGGAGCCGGCGACGCCCGAGGACTTCGAGCGTCACCCGCTGCTGGTCAAGGGCTACATCGGCCCGTGGTCTCAGCAGGGGGCGATCCTCGGCGAGGAGTCGGCCACCGGCATCCGGTACCTGCTCGACCCGCGCGTCGTCGACGGCACGAGCTGGATCACCGGCGCCAACATCGACCAGAAGCACGTGCACTCCCTCGTCGCCGGCCGCGACTTCGCCGGCGACGGCTTCGTCGAGGTCGCGACCGTGCGCGCGGGCGACCCCGCACCCGACGGCTCGGGCCCGGTCGAGCTGGCGCGCGGCATGGAGATCGGGCACGTCTTCCAGCTCGGCCGGTTCTTCGCCGAGACGCTGGGGCTCAAGGTGCTCGACGAGCACGGCAAGCAGGTGACTGTCACGATGGGCTCGTACGGCATCGGCGTGACGCG
>JASGDZ010000022.1:0-9075 GCA_047606835.1 Microbacterium sp.
CCAGGGGCGTGTTCCCCTGGCGCGACGGCCGCCGTGCTCGTAGCGTCGAGTCATGGCATACATCACCGTCGGCGTCGAGAACTCCACCGACATCCAGCTCTTCTACACCGATCAGGGCGCGGGCCAGCCGGTCGTCCTGATCCACGGCTTCCCCCTCGACGGCGAGTCCTGGGGCAAGCAGCAGCGCGCGCTGCTGGCCGCCGGCCATCGCGTCATCGCCTACGACCGGCGCGGGTTCGGCTCCTCCAGCAAGGTGGGCTCCGGCTTCGACTACGACACGTTCTCCGCCGATCTGCACGCGCTGATGGAGGCGCTCGACCTGCGCGACGCCGTGCTCGTCGGCTTCTCGATGGGCACCGGCGAGATCGCGCGCTACCTCTC
Organism: Microbacterium sp.; assembly: GCA_047606835.1. GTDB lineage: Bacteria > Actinomycetota > Actinomycetes > Actinomycetales > Microbacteriaceae > Microbacterium. The sequence continues at coordinate 382 of JASGDZ010000022.1, forward strand.
CCGCCACGGCAGCGCCCGCGTCGCGAAGGCCGTGTTCCTGGGGTCTTTGGAGCCGTTCCTGCTCGTCACCGACGACAACCCCGACGGCGCCGGCCCGCAGGAGTTCTTCGACGGCATCGCCGCCGCCGTCGCCGCCGACAGGTACGCCTTCGTGCGCGGGTTCTTCGACGGCTTCTACAACCTCGGCGACACCCTCGGCACGCGCATCTCGCCCGAGGCGCTGGAGGCGAACATCCAGGTCGCGAACCGGGCGGGAAACCACGCGATCGCCGCCGCGCCGCTGACCTGGCCGACCGACTTCCGCGCCGACATCCCGGCGATCGACGTGCCGACGCTCATCGTGCACGGCACCGCCGACAACGTGCTGCCGATCGAGAAGACCGCGCACCGGTTCGCACCGCTCGTGCCCGGCGCGCGGCTCGTCGAGATCGAGGGCGCGCCGCACGGGCTGCTGTGGACGCACGGCGACGAGGTGAACGCGGCGCTGCTCGCCTTCCTCGCGGAGTGAGCAGCGCCGCCTCTCCTACGCCTGAGCCCGCGCGATGAGCGCCTCCAGCTCCTCGCGCGGCATCGCGAAGCCGTCGAGCCGGTCGGCGGGGAAGTTGCCGACGAGCTTGACGAGGTCGGCCTCGTCGCCGAATCGCTCCGCGAACGCCGCCGACAGCGCGGGCCCCACGACGGGGTTCGCGAGCAGCTCCTCGAACGACGAGCTGATCGAGACCGGCAGCGCGATCTCGTCGCCGGCGACCCGAACGGTCGTGGTCGTGCGCAGATCGCGGCTCGACGCCCCGACCTCCACCGTGTACTCGCCGCCCTCGACGACCCACCCGTCGATGCGCACGTCCCAGTAGGCCAGATCGTCGCGACGCAGCGTCAGGGTCACCTGCGCGGTCTCGCCCGGCTCCAGCAGCACGCTCGCGAACGCCTTCAGCTCCCGCGGCGGGCGCTGCACGATCGACGCGGGCAACGCCGTGTAGGCCTGCACGACCTCGTAGCCGGCGACGGCGCCGGTGTTCGTGACGGGGACCGTCACGACGACATCGCCGCCGTCGGCGACGGATGCCGTGGCATCCCCGTACTCGAACGTCGTGTACGACAGGCCGTGGCCGAACGGGTACTGCACGTCGATTCCCTTGGCGTCGTACCAGCGGTACCCGACGAGCAGGCCCTCGCCGTAGCGGACGTGCCCGAACTCGCCGGGGAAGTTCCCGAACGAGGGGTTGTCCTCCAGCCGCAGCGGGATCGTCTCGGCGAGTCGGCCCGAGGGGCTCACGACGCCGTACAGGACGTCCGCGGTCGCGCCGCCGCCCGCCTGGCCGAGCAGCCACCCCTCCAGGATCGCCGGCACCCGGTCGTTGAAGGGCAGTGCGACGACGCCGCCGTTGGAGAGCACGACGACCGTGCGGGGGTTGGCCGCGACGACGGCGTCCAGCAGCTCCAGCTGCGCCGCGGGCAGGTCGATGTGCTCGCGGTCGAATCCCTCGGACTCCTCGGATGCGGGAACGCCCAGGAAGACCACCGCGACCTCCGCGGCCCCCGCTGCGACGGCGGCCTCGGCGCGCAGCGCCGCGGCATCCCCGCTGCCGTCGATCGTGAACCCGGGAGCGAACGAGACGTCGCCCTCTGCCAGCTCGCGGATGCCGTCGATCGCGGAGTCGAGCCGCGTCGGGTTGATCTGCGACGAGCCCGCGCCCTGGTAGCGCGGCGTCTCGGCGAACGCGCCGATGACGGCCACCTTGGCGTCGCGGCGCAGCGGCAGCAGCGCGCCGTCGTTCTTCAGCAGCACGAGCGAGCGCCGGGCCGCCTCGCGGGCGAGCGCGTGGTGCGCGTCGACGTCGAGCGGGCCCTCGATGTGCGGCCGAGCCTGCGCCTTGCGCACGAGGTCGAGCAGCCGCGCGACCACCGCGTCGAGCGCCGCCTCGTCGAGACGGCCCTCGCGCACGGCGGCGACGATCTGGGCATCCGTGCGACCGCCGCTGGACGGCATCTCCAGGTCCATGCCCGCAGCGATCCCCTCGACGCGGTCGTTGACCGCGCCCCAGTCGGAGACGACGATGCCGGTGAAGCCCCACTCGTCCCGCAGCACCTTCGTGAGCAGCCAGGGGTCCTCCGAGGTGTACACGCCGTTGAGCCGGTTGTACGAGCACATCACCGTCCACGGCTGGGTCTCCTCGACGACGCGCTTGAAGCCGCGCAGGTAGATCTCGCGCAGCGGGCGCGGGTCGATGTCGGCCGACACCCGCACGCGATCGGTCTCCTGGTTGTTGGCCGCGAAGTGCTTGAGCGACGAGCCGACCCCCTTCGACTCGATGCCGCGGACGAGGCCCGCTCCCATCACGCCGGAGACGATCGGGTCCTCCGACATGTACTCGAAGTTGCGCCCGCACAGCGGCGACCGCTTGATGTTGATGCCGGGGCCGAGGGCGATGGCGACGTTCTCGATCGCGGCCTCCACGGCGATCGCCTGACCGACGCGCTCGGCCAGGTCGGGGTCGAACGACGCGCTCAGCCCGACCGCCGGCGGGAAGCACGTGGCGGGGACGCTGTTGGCGAGCCCGAGGTGATCGGTCGCACCGCCCTGCTTGCGCAGACCGTGCGGTCCGTCGGTCATCATGATCGACGGGACGCCCACCCGGTCGACCGCTTTGGTCGTCCAGAAGTCGGCGCCGCTGGTGAGCGATGCCTTCTCCTCCAGGGTGAGGTCGGAGACAGCGGGGGTCGGCTCGGTCATGGAGTGCCTTTCGTTCGACATCGTCGTCTGCGGAAAAACCTTACGGCACCAGGTTTTGGTGCGACAAGAGGCATTCGGTTTACTTGAGCGATGGCAGACGAGACCTCACCCGTCGTCACGACGGCCGCAGGGCGCGTGCGCGGCGTGTGGCGCGGCACGCCCGGCTCCTCCGGCGGGCACGGCGCATCCGCCGCGTTCCTCGGCATCCCGTTCGCGCGGCCCCCGATCGGCGACCTGCGCTTCGCCGCCCCCGTGCCCGTCGAGCCGTGGCAGGGCGTGCGCGACGCCGTCGAGTTCGGGGCGACGCCGCAGCGATGGATGCCGCCGACGCCCACGCTCGTGCCGGAGCCGTCGGTGCCCGGCCCGTCGACGCTGAACGTGAACGTGTTCACCCCGAGACCCGGCGACACCGCGGCGCGGCTCCCCGTGCTCGTGTGGTTCCACGGCGGCGGCTACGTGTCGGGGTCGCCCGCGAGCCCGTGGTACGACGGGCGCACGTTCAACCGCGACGGCGTCGTGACGGTGACCGTCTCGTACCGTCTCGGCTTCGACGGCTTCGGCTGGATCGACGGCGCGCCGCACAACCGCGGCGTGCGCGACTGGATCGCCGCGCTGGAGTGGGTGCGCGACAACGCGGCCGCCTTCGGCGGCGACCCGGGCGACGTCACGATCGCCGGCCAGTCCGCGGGCGGCGGGGCCGTGCTCACCCTGCTCGCACTGCCCGCCGCACAGGCGCTGTTCCACCGGGCGGCCTCGTTCTCCGGCGCGGTCGCCGACATCCCGGCGGCGCGGGCACGGCAGACGGCGGCCCGTCTCGCCGCGCGGCTCGGCGTCGCACCCACGCGCGACGGGTTCGCCTCGGTGCCCGAGCAGAGCATCGAGAAGAATCAGGTGCCGGCCGCTCAGAACCCCGACCTCAGGGGTGTCGCCGCCGTGCGCGCCGCGCTGGAGTCGACCGTGCCCTACGGACCGGTGATCGACGGCGAGCTGATCACGCGGCCCGTGCTGGAGGGGCTCGCCGCGGGGACGGGCGTCGACAAGCCCCTGCTGATCGGCGCCGCCGACGACGACTTCTCGATGGTCGTCGCACGCTACCGCCGGGTGCTGCGGTTCGTCCCGGCATCCCTCGCCCTCCGCGCCCTCGGACTCGGCGGCCGCGGGCCCGCGTACCGGCGGGCGAACCCCGGCCTGCGCGGCTCGGCGGCCCTCGTCGGCCAATACGTCACGGATCGCGTGTTCCGCACGCTCGTCGTCCAGGTCGCCCAGGCGCGCAGCGCGGCACCGACCTGGGTCTACCGGTTCTCGTGGCGCTCCCGCTCGCGCGGCCTCGCGCTGCACTGCCTCGACCTGCCGTTCTGGTTCGACTGCCTCGCAGCCGACCGGGTCGACGCCATCGCCGGCGACGACCCGCCGCAGGGCCTCGCCGACGCCATGCACGGCGCGGCGGTGTCGTACCTGCGCGACGGCGACCCCGGCTGGCCGGCGTGGTCGTCGCGGCCAGGGGCGACGCGCGTGTTCGACGAGGAGGCATCCGCCCCCGACGTGCTGCCCGACGGATACGCGGGGGTCCGCCCGCTGCTGTGAGCGCGCGGCCGCGAGCGCGCGGAGCCTCGCGTGGGCGGGTGGCGGCTCAGGCCAGCGCCGGGATCACGCGCTCCTCGAACAGCTGCACGCCGGAGAGGTCGTAGGCGTGCTCGGGGAAGTAGTGGATCGCGTAGCCGAGCCCCAGATCCGCCCGCGCCCGCAGCCGCTCGACGATCTGCTCCGGCGTGCCGAAGCCGTCCGAAGTCAGGTAGTCGCGCTCGATCACCGCGGCGCGCTCGTCGCCGACGTGCGGGCGCACCCGGTCGAGCACGGCATCCAGCCGCTCGCGCGCCTCGCCCTCGGTCTCGGCCACGATCGTGTTGAAGTTGGAGCTGAGCGTGATCTCCCGCGGGTCGCGCCCGAGGGCCGCGCAGTGCCCGTGCAGCACGTCGCGCTTGTGCGCGAACTCCTCCGGCGACCCGGTGAAGTTCGTGTAGGCCGCGTATCGCGCGGCGATCTTGAGCGTCACCTTCTCGCCGCCTCCGGCGACCCAGAACGGGATGCCGCCCTCCTGCAGCGGCGTCGGCCGCACGATCGCGCCGTCGACGGCGTAGTGCTTCCCGGCGAGCGTCGCGGTGCCGGTGGTCCAGGCCTGGCGCATGATCTCGACGCCTTCGCGCAGCATCCCGAGCCGGTCGGGGATGGCCGGGAAGCCGTACCCGTACGCACGCCACTCGTGCTCGTACCAGCCGCCGCCGATGCCCATCTCGGCACGCCCGCCCGAGACGACGTCGACGGTCGCGGCGACCTTGGCGAGGTAGGCCGGGTTGCGATAGCCCATGCACGTGCACATCTGGCCGAGGCGGATGCGGTCGGTGACCGCCGCGAACGACGCCATCAGCGTCCACGCGTCGTGCGTGGCCTCCTGGCTCGGGACCGGGGTCGTGTGGAAGTGGTCGAAGACCCACAGCGACTCCCACGGACCCTCGTCGGCGCGCTGCGCCAGGTGGCGCATGACCCGCCACTGGTCGGACGGCTCGATGCCGACGAGGTCGAAGCGCCAGCCCTGGGGGATGAAGATTCCGAAACGCATGGCACTCAGCCTATGCGGCGGCGCCCTGCCCGCCGAGGCGGTGGGGGTTCTCGGCGCACGGGGCACCATCTCGCGGGTCAGGGAGTCGGGCGGATGACGGTGGCGTGCGGCATCCGCTTCGCCATCACCTCGACGGCCTCGGCGTTGACGTCGACGAGCACGGCGTCGCGGCCCAGCGCCGAGGCGACCGCGCCGGTGGTGCCGCTGCCCGCGAAGAAGTCGAGCACCCGGTCGCCGGGTCGGCTGGACGCCTGGACGATGCGGCGGAGGATCCCCTCGGGCTTCTGCGTCGGGTAGCCGGTCTTCTCCCGCCCCGTCGTGGGCACGATCGTGTGCCACCACACGTCGGTGGGGAGCTTCCCGCGCGCCGCCTTCTCGCGCGTGACGAGGCCGGGCGCCATGTAGGGCTCGCGGTCGACGGCGTCGGAGTCGAACCAGTATCGCGCCGGGTCCTTGACGTAGACGAGGATCGTGTCGTGCTTCGTGGGCCACCGCCTGCGCGTCTTGGCGCCGTAGTCGTACGCCCAGATCAGCTCGTTGAGGAAGCGGTCGCGGCCGAACACGGCGTCCAGCAGCACCTTCGCATAATGCGCCTCGCGGTAGTCGAGGTGCAGGTACAGCGTGCCGTCGTCGGCGAGCAGGCGCCAGGCCTCGGCCAGCCGGGGCTCGAGGAACGCCCAGTAGTCGTCGAACCGGTCGTCGTACGTGCGCAGCTCGCCGCGCAGCCGCTCGTACTCCCGCCCGTGGAACCCCCGGTGCACGACGGCGCCGGCTCGCGCCTGCGCGCCCGCACCGTTGTCGCCTCCGGCGTCTGCAGAACGGCGGAGATCCGGCTCGCTCCGGGCCGGATCGGCCCCCGACGCGGCGCTGCGCGACGAACGTTCCGGAGTTCTGCTGCGCGCCGTCTCGACGGCCTTGGACTGCGCCCGCCCCGTGTTGAACGGCGGGTCGAGGTAGATCAGCGTGAAGGCGGCGTCGGGAAGGCCCGCGAGCACGTCGAGGTTGTCGCCCTGGTAGACGGTGACCGCACCGCGCGTCAGGTCGGTCCGGGGCGTCACGGGATCCGGTGCAGCCACGTGTCCGTCGCGAACTTCGCCTCGACCAGTGCCTCGGCCTCGGCATATTCCTCTTCGGTGATATGTCCCTCCACCGCGCCGTACAGCGTCGTGAACGTCTCCTTCAGGCGCGCGATGACCTGCTCGCGCGGCAGGCCGGTCTGGCTGCGCAGCGGGTCGACGCGCTTCGCCGCGGACGTCGTGCCCTTGTCGCTGAGCTTCTCCCGGCCGATGCGCAGCACCTCGGTCAGCACCTGGCCGTCCATGTCGTAGCTCATCGTGACGTGATGCAGCACGCCGCCGCTTGCGAGCCGCTTCTGAGCGGCGCCGCCGATCTTGCCGTGCGGCGAGGCGATGTCGTTGAGCGGCTGATAGGTCGCCTCGATGCCCAGCGAGCGCAGAGCCTGCAGCACCCAGTCGTCAAGATACGCATACGAGTCGGCGAAGGTCATCCCCGCGACCAGGGATGCCGGGACGTATAACGAATACGTGATGATCTGCCCCGCGGCCATGAGCATCGCGCCGCCGCCGGAGATGCGGCGCACGACGTCGAAGCCGTGCTTCGCCGCGTTCTCGGCGTCGACCTCGTTGCGGTACGACTGGAACGAGCCGATCACGACCGCCGACTCGTCCCACTCCCAGATCCGCAGGGTCGGCGCACGGCGCCCCTCGCCCACGCGCGTCGTGAGCACCTCGTCGAGGGCGAGGTGCATGCGCGGCGAGACGGCGCGATCGTGCACGATCTCCCACGCGAAATCCTGCCACCCCGGTGCCGTGACGAGGGCACGGCGCACGGCGGTGGCGACGGCATCGGGGCTGAAGCCGAGCAGCTGCGCGCCCTCGGGCAGCGCGGAGCGCACCGCGGCGGCGATGCCCGCGGCATCCGTCTCCGCCGGCAACCCGTTCACCGCGGCGTCGATCGCCTCCAGCGCGTCGTCGGGTTCGAGGAAGAAGTCGCCCGCCAGGCGGAAGCCCGCGATGCGCCCGTCACGCACGTCGAGGTCGACGACGACGAGCTTGCCGCCGGGAACCTTGTACTCGCCGTGCACGAGCACCAGCCTAGGTCTTCCGGCCCGGGATGCCGCCGGCACGGGCGCTCAGCCGCGGCCCACCCGCACCTGATAGTGTGGCCACGCGGCATCCGAAGCCGCTGCGTCGTCGATACGCTTCCCGGCAGGTCTCACGAACCGCCGCGCCAGGCTCCTCAGCCTGTCGAAAGACTCGAACGGCGAACCGATGCGCCCGACCGGGCGCCGTCGCCATCCCGCACCGCCGCCCCGCGAGCGCGCGTGCGCAACCCGAAAGCATCACCATGTCAACCTTCGTCTCCCTCGGCGTGCCCGAGAACCTCGCCGCCGTGCTCGCCGCGGACGGCAAGGCCGAGCCGTTCGCCATCCAGCGCGACACGCTCCCCGACTCCCTCGCCGGCCGCGACGTGCTCGGCCGCGGCCGCACCGGCAGCGGCAAGACCATCGCGTTCGCGCTGCCGCTCGTCGCCCGCCTCTCCGGCGCGCACGCGTCCCGCCGTCAGTCCCGACGCCCGCGCGGCCTCGTGCTCGCCCCGACCCGCGAGCTCGCGACCCAGATCGCCGCGACGCTCCGGCCCCTCGCCGACGCGGCCGGCCTCACCGTCGCCACGGTGTTCGGCGGCGTCAGCCAGCGGCCCCAGGAGCAGGCGCTGCGCGCCGGCGTCGACATCGTCGTGGCGTGCCCCGGCCGGCTCGAAGACCTCATGAAGCAGGGGGTCGCCGACCTCGGCGCCGTGGAGGTCACGGTGCTCGACGAGGCCGACCACATGGCCGACCTCGGATTCCTCCCCGGCGTCACCCGCATCCTCGCCGCGACGCCGCAGGGCGGCCAGCGGATGCTGTTCAGCGCCACCCTCGACCGCGGCGTCGACACGCTCGTGAAGCGGTTCCTGCGCGACGAGGTGCGCCACGAGGTCGACGAGGCGAGCGTGCCGCAGGGCGCCATGACGCACCGCGTGTTCGTGGTGCCCGGCGCCGACGAGAAGACCGCCCTCGTGCGGCACCTCGCGTCGGGCCACGGCCGCCGCATCCTCTTCACCCGCACGAAGCACCAGGCCAAGAAGCTCGCCAAGCAGCTCACGGCCTCCGGCATCCCGGCCGTCGACCTGCACGGCAACCTGTCGCAGAACGCGCGCGAGCGCAACCTCGCGGCGTTCGGAACGGCCCCGGATGCCGGGGGCGTGCGTGTGCTGGTCGCGACGGATGTCGCCGCGCGCGGCGTGCACGTCGACGACGTCGAGCTCGTGGTGCACGTCGACCCGC
>JASGDZ010000023.1:0-6157 GCA_047606835.1 Microbacterium sp.
ATCTGCTTGTCGCCGAACCCATCCCCACGGCACACCCGGATTGATGGGCTCGGCGAGGGATGGATGGACTCGGCGAGGGAGGAAGCGACCAGCGCGGCACGGCGACGAGCGCGGCACGGCGACCGGTGCGGCACAGCGACGAGCGCGGCACAGCGACCGAGGGAGCCCATCACCGCGACCGAGGGCGGCCATCACCGCGCGGAGCCGGATGCCGCCCGCGGCGCGACGAGGCCGCTCGCCCGGTCGACGGCCCACTCCGCCGGGCCGCGTCCGATCAGCAGCGCCCACGCCGTGCACAGCGCGACCGTGCCGAGCGCCATCGGCCAGAACGGGTGCAGCGCGCGGAACGCCACGAGATCCGCGACGTCTCCGGCCGCACCCGCGACGACGGCCCACACGACGAGCTGCCCGGTGTATGCCGACAGCGGCATCGAGCCGACGGCGCGCAGGGGCGCCGCAACCCAGCGCACCCGGGTCCGGCAAAGCAGCAGGCACAGCCCGATCGCCGCGAGGGCGAAGCCGCCCGAGCCCACCACCTCCAGCACCCCCGTCGAGTGCGCACGCGCGGTCCACACCTCCCCCCACAACGCCCCCTGCTCCCCGTCGGCCCCCGAGCCCGTCGCCGCGTCGAGGCCGTACCCGACCCCGGCGAGCAGCGCGCCGACCGCCAGCAGCGCGACCTGCACGCGCATCGCGCGCAGGTCGAGGCGCCCGACGCCCAGCCCGCACAGCACGAAGGCGATCCACGTGGTGAAGGGGTAGTGCCAGCCCACGACGACCTCGACCAGGGCGCCGGCGTCGGTCGCCCAGAACGGCAGCGCGTCGAGCGCGACCTGCACGAACGGCAGCGCGACCGCGATCCCCGCCGCCAGCGGGAGCAGCACGCGCGCGCCGAGCGGCAGGAAGGGGACGGCGAGGAGGAACAGGATGCCGTATGCCGGCAGGATCACGTAGACCGGCACCCCCGTCGCGACCAAGGCGATGCCCAGCATCCAGATCAACACCGCGCGCACCGCGATCCGAGCGCGAGCGGCGCGCATGCGCTCCCCCGTGACGGGACTGCGTCCCCCCGTGATCAGCGCGAGAGAGACGCCCGCGAGGGTCGCGAACAGGATCGACGACCGCCCGTTCACGATGTCGACCCAGGTCGCCGGCCGCGCCCAGTCCCACGGATCGATCCAGAGCGCGTGCGCGGCCAGCATCCCGAGCACCGCGAGCCCTCGAGCGAGGTCGACGCCGGCGAGCCTGTCGGGTCCGTCGAGCCGGCCCCGGCGCGACCCGAGCCACGTGTGCGCGGTTCGTCCCGTCTCGCCGGGCTCGCGCAACAACCGCACCTCGACGGCTCCTCACAGAGCGGGCGTCAGCCCTGGCGCAGCAGCCACACGAGGAGCGCCTTCTGCGCGTGCAGACGGTTCTCCGCCTCGTCCCACACGACGCTCTGCGGACCGTCGATCACCTCCGCGTCGACCTCGTAGCCGCGGTCGGCCGGCAGGCAGTGGATGAAGATCGCGTCGTCCTTCGCGAGGTTCATGAGCTCCTGCGACACCTTGTACGGCGACAGGTCGCGCAGCCGCTTGAGCTTCTCGTCCTCCTTGCCCATCGACACCCACGTGTCGGTCACGACGATGTCCGCACCGGCTGCGGCCTCGTTCGGGTCGGTGTACAGCGCCACCGATCCTCCCGTCTCGGCGGCGCGCCGGTCGGCGTCGGCGACGACGTCCTCCCGCGGGGCGTATTCGACGGGGGACGCCACGCGCACGTGCATGCCGGCGGTGACCCCGCCGAGCACGTACGACTGGCCCATGTTCGTGCGACCGTCGCCGAAGAACGCGAGCGTGAGCCCCTTCACCTCGCCCTTGTGCTCCTGGATCGTGAGCAGGTCGGCGAGGATCTGACAGGGATGGAAGTCGTCGCTGAGCGCGTTGACGACCGGTACCGTCGTGCCTTCGGCCATCTCCTCGAGCCCCGCCTGCGCGTAGGTGCGCCAGACGATGGCCGCGACCTGCCGCTCCAGCACACGCGCCGTGTCGGCGGGGGTCTCCTTGCCGCCGAGCTGGCTGTTGGCCGTCGAGATGATGAGCGGCACTCCGCCGAGGTCGGCGATGCCGACCGCGAACGACACGCGCGTGCGCGTGGAGGACTTGTCGAAGATGACCGCGACGGTCTGCGGGCCGGCGAGCGGCTTGATCTGCCAGCGGTCCTTCTTCAGTTCGGCGGCGAGCTCCAGGATCTCCGCCTGCTCGGCGGGGGTCAGATCGTCGTCGCGCAGCAGATGGCGGGTCACTTCGGCTCCCTTCGGCCGCTCAGCGCATCGCCCGCGCGCGCCCCGTCGGGGGCGAGCGCGCCCTCCACGGTGCGCAGCGCGGCGGTGAACAGGTCGATGAACTCGGCGATCTCGGCATCCCCGATCGTGAGCGGCGGAGCGAGGCGGATCGTCTCGTCGTTCGCGGCGTTGACGATCAGGCCGTGCTCCTGCGCCGCGGCCGCGAGGTCCTTCGCGACCGGATGCGTCAGCGCCACGCCGAGGAGAAGCCCACGACCGCGCATGCCCGCCACGAGCGGCGACCCGATGCCGGCGATCGCGGCGGCGAGCTGGTCGCCGCGCAGGCGCGCGTTGTCGACGAGCCCGGCCCGTTCGATCTCCTGCAGCACGGCGCTCGCCACCGCGGTGCCCAGCGCGTTGCCGCCGAAGGTCGATCCGTGCGTGCCCGGGTAGAACAGGTCGCTCGCGGCGCCGAACGTGATGAGCGCGCCGATGGGGAACCCGCCGCCCATGCCCTTGGCCACGGTGATCGCATCGGGGATGACGGCCTCGTGCTGGAACGCGAACCACGCGCCCGTGCGGCCGGCGCCGGTCTGGATCTCGTCGACGATCAGCAGCACGCCATGCCGTGCGGTGAGCTCGCGCGCCGCGGTCAGGAACCCGTCGGGCAGGGGCACGACGCCCGCCTCGCCCTTGATCGGCTCGACGAACAGCGCGGCGACGCGGTCGTCGAGCGCCGCCTCGAGCGCCTCCGCGGTGGAGTCGATGAACTCGACGCCGGGGACCATGGGCTGGAACGGCTCCTGCATCCACGTCTTGCCGGTGAGCGCGAGCGTGCCCATCGTGCGGCCGTGGAACGCGTCGCGCAGCGCGAGGATGCGGGGACGCTCTCGGCCGCCGTGCAGCCGCGCGAGCTTGAACGCCGCCTCGTTGGCCTCCGCACCGGAGTTGCCGAAGTAGACGCGCCCCCGCTCCCCCGTGCCCGCGAGTCGCTTCAGCAGCGCGGCGAGCTCGAGCTGCGGCGGGGTGGCGAAGTAGTTGGAGACGTGCGCGAGCTTCGCCGCCTGCGCCGAGACCGCCTCGACGAACACGGGATGCGCGTACCCCAGCGAGTTGACCGCGATGCCGGCGAGGAAGTCGAGGTGGCGGCGACCGTCGGCGTCCCACACGTGAGCGCCTTCGCCGCGCTCGAACAGGGCCAGCCGCTCGCCGAAGCTGCGCACGAGGTCGCGCCTCGCGTCGTCCCGCCACGTCGTCGCATCCGTCATCCCGACACCACCTCTGTTCCGATCCCCTTCTGCGTGAAGATCTCCACGAGCACCGAGTGCGGCACGCGGCCGTCGATGATCGCGGCGGTCTCCACGCCGCCCTCCACCGCGTCCAGGCACGCCTGCATCTTCGGGATCATGCCCGACTCCAGCCGCGGCAGCATCGCGCGCAGCTCGGTCGCCGTGAGATGAGAGACCAGCGAGTCGCGGTTCGGCCAGTCCGCATAGAGCCCCGCGACGTCGGTGAGGATCACGAGCTTCGCCGCGCCGAGCGCGACGGCGAGCGCCGCCGCCGCGGCATCGGCGTTGACGTTGAGCGAGTTGCCCGGGTGGTCGAGATCGGGCGCGATGCTCGACACCACGGGGATGCGGCCGGCCTCCACCTGGTCGAGCACGGTCTGCGGGTCGACCTCGACGACGTCGCCCACTCGGCCGAGGTCGTGCGGCACGCCGTCGACCACGACGTCGCGGCGGCGGCCGCCGAACAGGCCCGCATCCTCTCCGGAGAGCCCGACCGCGAGCGGGCCGTGCGCGTTGATCTTCGCGACCAGCTGGGGGTTGACCTGGCCGGTGAGCACCATGCGCACGACCGAGATCGCCTCGGTGCTCGTCACGCGGTAGCCGCCCTTGAACTCGCTCGGGATCGCGAGGCGGTCGAGCATGTTCGAGATCTGCGGGCCGCCGCCGTGCACGACGACGGGCTTGACCCCGGCGTAGCGCAGATACGCGATGTCGGCGGCGAACGCCTCCTGCAGCTCGTCGCTGACCATCGCGTTGCCGCCGTACTTGACGACGACGACCTGGTCGCGGAAGCGCCGCAGCCACGGCAGCGATTCGATGAGGGTCTCGGCCTTCGCCGAGGCGGCGGCCGGGTCGGTGTCCTGCAGGTCGGTCATGAGGCGTAGGCGCTGTTCTCGTGGACGTAGTCGTGGGTGAGGTCGTTGGTGAGGATGCGCGCGTGCGCGTCCCCGGACTTGAGATCGATCAGGATGTCGGTGGCCCGCGGCGTGAGGTCGACCTCCTCGCGCGGGGCGTCGGGCCCGCCCGCGGTGCACACCCGCACGCCGTTCATCCAGACATCCACGTCGTACGGGTCGAAGGCCGCCTGCGTCGTGCCGATCGCCGCGAGCACGCGGCCCCAGTTCGGGTCGTTGCCGAAGATCGCCGCCTTGAAGAGGTTGTTGCGCGCGACCGAGCGGCCGACCTCGACCGCGTCGTCCTCGGACGCGGCACCGACCACGCGGATCGCGATGTCGTGGCTCGCGCCCTCGGCGTCGGCCTGCAGCTGCTCGGCGAGGCTCTGGCACGCCTCGGTGAGGGCGAGAGCGAACTCGTCGGGGTCGGGGCGCAGGCCGGCGGCACCGCTCGCCAGGAGCGTCACCTGGTCGTTCGTCGACATGCAGCCGTCGGAGTCGAGCCGGTCGAAGGTGACCCGCGTCGCGCGGCGAAGGGCCGCATCCGCCTCGTCCGGCTCCAGCTCCGCGTCGGTCGTCAGCACGACGAGCATCGTGGCAAGGCCGGGAGCGAGCATCCCCGCGCCCTTCGCCATGCCGCCGATCGTCCAGCCGTCCCCGGTGACGACGACCCGCTTGGGCCGGGAGTCCGTCGTCATGATCGCCTCGGACGCCGCGTCGCCGCCGTCGGGGCCGAGCGCCGCGACGGCGTGCTCGACGCCGGCGAGGACCTTGGCCCGGAAGACCTCGTCTCCCGTGCCGATGAGTCCCGTCGAGCACACCAGCACGTCGCCGGCGCTCACGCCGAGCAGCTCCGCGGCGCGCTCTGCGGTCTGGTGGGTCGTCTGGAAGCCGAACGAGCCGGTGAAGCAGTTGGCGCCGCCCGAGTTGAGCACGACAGCCTCGACGACACCGTCGGCGACGGCCTGCTGCGACCACAGGATGGGGTTCGCCTTGGCGCGGTTGCTCGTGAAGACGGCGGCGCCGGTCTTGCGCGGACCGCGGTTGACCACGACGGCGACATCGGGCCGTCCGCTCGACTTGAGCCCCACGGCGACGCCCGCCGCCTCGAATCCCCGGGGTGCCGTGACGCTCACGGTGCGACTCCGTCCACGCTCAGCGCCGTGGCCTCGGGCAGGCCCAGCGCGATGTTCATCGATTGGATAGCGGCTCCCGCCGTGCCCTTGACGAGGTTGTCGACGGCGGCGACGACGACGACGCGGTTCGCCGCGCGATCGATCGCGAGGCCCAGGAGCGCCGTGTTGGCGCCGAGGACGTCGGCGGTGCGCGGGAACTGCCCCTCCGGCAGCAGCTGCACGAACGTCTCGTCGGCGTACGCCGCCTCCCACGCGGCGCGGATCTCGGCGTCGGTGGCGCCCGGCGCGATCGGCGCGGTCGAGGTGGCGAGGATGCCGCGCGCCATCGGCACGAGCACGGGCGTGAACGAGATGCGGATCTCCCGGTCGTCGAGCGAGCCGGAGGCGAGTCGAACCGCCGCGTCCGTCGAATCGAGGTCACCGCGTTTCGTCTCGGCCGCTTCGCTCCCTCGCTCAACGACCGAAGGGCTCGATGCCGCGCCGACCAGCGCCTGCCGGATCTCCGGGATGTGCCGGTGCGTGCCGCCGACGGCATACGGGTTCGCCGAGCCCAGGATCTCGGATGCCAGGAGATTC
>JASGDZ010000024.1:0-5940 GCA_047606835.1 Microbacterium sp.
GCGACGCGACGCGCGCGTGGCTGTCGGACAACCGCGACATCCCGGCGCTGCGCCGTCTCGTCAGCGAGAACCTCGCGGGCGTCGAGCGGGCCCTGGCGGCACAGGATCGCGACGCGCAGGACTGATCTCTCCGGTCGTTGAGCGAGCGGCGCAGCCGCGAGACGAAACGCGGCGTGCCCGCCCGACGACCGATGGTCCCGTGGTACGAGCCGCACCTCCGGCGACGGCACCGCGGGAGGACGCGCGGCGGCTCCGGCGCCTCATAGCGTCGAAGCATGATCACTGCAGAGCACCTCACGAAGAGGTTCGGAGACAAGACGGCCGTCGACGACGTGTCGTTCACCGTCCAGCCCGGGAAGGTCACAGGCTTTCTCGGACCGAACGGCGCCGGGAAGTCGACCACGATGCGCATGATCGTGGGGCTCGACCGCCCCACGGCCGGGCGCGTCGCCGTCGCCGGCGCCGAGTACCGCCGGCTGCGAGCGCCGTTGACCGAGGTCGGCGTGCTGCTCGACGCGAAGGCCGTGCACACCGGGCGCACCGCCCGCAACCACTTGCGGGCGATGGCGGCCACCCACGGCATCCCGAATCGCCGCGTCGACGAGGTGATCGGCCTCACCGGGCTCGACACGGTGGCCCGCAAGCGCGCCGGGAAGTTCTCGCTGGGCATGGGCCAGCGGCTCGGCATCGCCGCCGCCCTCCTCGGCGACCCGCACACGCTCATCCTCGACGAGCCGGTCAACGGGCTCGACCCCGAGGGCGTGCGGTGGGTGCGCCAGTTCGTGCGGCGCGTCGCCGCCGAGGGCCGCACGGTGCTGCTGTCGAGCCACCTCATGAGCGAGATGTCGCAGACCGCCGACCACGTCATCGTGCTGGGGCGCGGCAGAATCCTCGCCGATGCGCCGCTCGACGACCTCGTGCGCGCGTGGACAGAGACGACGATCCACGTGCGCAGCCCTCGCGCGTCCGAGTTGTCGGCCGCGCTCGCCGGTCCCGCCGTCGCGATCACGACGACGGGCCCCGAGACCTTCGAGGTCGTCGGCGTGCCCGCCTCCCGGGTCGGCGACGTCGCCGCCGAACGCGGCATCCCGCTTCACGAGCTCACCCCCGCCGCGGGATCGCTCGAAGACGCCTACCTCGCCCTCACCGGCGAGTCCGTCGAGTACAAGACCAAGGAGCCCGCATGACCGCCCTCGCCGCCGGAGCGCCTCGCACCCGCACCGCCTCCGCCCCTCGTCTCTCGTTCGCCCGCGTGCTGCGCAGCGAGTGGGTCAAGCTCTCGACCCTCCGCTCCACGTGGTGGTCGATCGGCATCGTGGCGGTCCTCACGGTCGGGATCGCGACACTCCTCGCTCAGGCCGTGAACACGCCCGACTTCCCGCCCATGCAGATCGTGGTGGCGCCCATCCAGTTCACGATGCTGCTGGCCGGCATCCTCGGCGCGATCAGCGTGACCGGGGAGTACGCCACGGGGATGATCCGTTCGACGCTCGCCGCCGACCCGCGCCGCGGCTCGGTGCTCGCCGGCAAGGCGATCGTCGTCGCGGCGTTCCTGTTCGCGGCCTCGTTCGCGATCTTCCTCGTCACGGCTCTCGTGGTGACCCCCATCCTCGCCGGCAAGGGGATGACTCTCCCCTGGGACGACGTCGCCGCCGCGTGGCTGCCGCTGATCTCCGCCTCGTTCTCGATGGCCGTGTTCGCCCTCATCGGCGTCGCCTTCGGCTTCCTGCTGCGCAGCGGCGCGGGCGCGATCGCCGCGACCGTGGGGGTGCTGTTCGTGCTGCCGCTCGTGGTGAGCGTGTTCCCGTCGACGGACCCGGCGTGGAAGTGGGTCGTCGACCTCGGCGCGTACCTGCCGATGTCCGCCTCGCAGAACCTCGTCCTCCCGCAGGACGAGGGGGGACTCAGCGCGCCAGTGGCACTCGTCACCCTCTGCGGGTGGGTCGTCGCGGGGATGCTGGCCGCCTGGACGGCGCTGCGCGTCCGCGACGCCTGAACGCCGGCCGCCTAGAGTCGAATCGTGCGCACCAGACGCAGCCGCGGCTCCGACGTCCTCGATGACGCGGAGCTGCGGCTGCCGCGTCCGCCGGGGGTCATCCGGCGATACTGGGCACGGCATCCGCTCTTCGCCGACGTCCTCATCGCGCTCGTGTGCCTGCTCCTGTCGTCGGCATCGTTCTCCACGGCCACGTACGATCCGCGCACCGGCACGCCGACGCCCTTCAGCCCGGTCTCCTCGGTGAGCGCGGTCGTCCTCATCCTCGCCTCGTGCGGTGCGCTGCTGGTGCGGCGCCGCAGTCCGCTGGTCCCCCTGGCCCTCGCGCTTCTCGCGCAGGTGATGATGGTGCCCACACCGTCGGCGTCGATCGCTCCGACGCTCGCGGTCGCCGTCTACTCGGTGGCGGTGTACCGCTCGAACCGCATGTGCTGGCTCGGCTACGCCATCGCCTCCGGCGCGGTCGCCCTCGTCGCGGCGATCACCGCCGCCGCCGGCCTCATCACACTGCAGGCGGCCGTCAACGCCGTGCTGGAGACCGTCGTGACCGCGCTGTTCGGCGCCCTCGTCGGCGTGAACGTCGGCAACCGCAAGCGATACCTCGCGGCGATCATCGACCGCTCGCGCCAGCTCCTCGTCGAACGTGACCAGCGGGCGCAGCTCGCCGCGGCCGAGGAGCGTGCGCGCATCGCCCGCGAGATGCACGACATCGTGTCGCACTCGCTCACCGTGATCGTGGCG
This sequence comes from Microbacterium sp., assembly GCA_047606835.1. Classification (GTDB taxonomy): domain Bacteria; phylum Actinomycetota; class Actinomycetes; order Actinomycetales; family Microbacteriaceae; genus Microbacterium. The sequence goes on from JASGDZ010000024.1 coordinate 2,738, forward strand.
CTCGCGGAGGGCGCAGCGGCGACCTCCGACATCCCGCGGGCGCGCGAGGCGATGGATGCCGCCGCCACCACCGCGCGCGACGCGCTCACCGAGATGCGCGCGACGCTGGGCGTGCTGCGCGACGGCGGCGCGTCCGCGCCGCTCAGGCCCGCAGAGCCGGTGACGCCGCAGGAGTCCGTGGCCGCCGCCCAGCGCGCCGGGTACCCGGCGACCCTCACGGTCTCCGGCGATCCCGTCGCACCGCCGTCCGTGCGCTACGCGGTCAGCCGCATCGTGCAGGAGGGCCTCACCAACGCGATGCGGCACGCTCCGGACGCCACGACGATCCACGTCCGCATCGACCACGCGCCCGACCGCGTGCGCATCGAGGTCGCCAACGATGGCGTCACCGCCGGCGCGCACGCACCCGGGTTCGGGATCCGGGGGCTCGCCGAGCGCGCCGCGCAGGTCGGCGGGACCCTGCACTCGGGGGCGATCGGCGGCGGTCGGTGGCTGCTGCACGCCGACCTCCCGATCGATGCCAGGGAGACGGCGCGGACGACATGACCGGACCCATCCGCATCCTGCTCGTGGACGATCAGGAGCTCATCCGCATGGGCTTCCGTCTCGTCCTGGAGGCCGAGCCCGATCTGACGGTGGTCGGCGAAGCCGGCGACGGCGAAGCCGCGGTGCGTGTGGCGCGCGCGGTCGAACCCGATGTCGTGCTCATGGACGTGCGCATGCCGGGCGTCGACGGCATCGCCGCGACGGCGCAGATCGTGACGGCGCTGCCGCGAACGCGCGTGCTCGTGCTGACGACGTTCGACCTCGACGAGTACGCGTTCGGCGCCCTGGAGGCCGGCGCCAGCGGGTTCCTCCTCAAAGACGCCCAGCGCGCCGAGCTGGTCGCGGCGATCCGCGCCGTGCACCGCGGCGATGCCACGCTCGCCCCGCGCGCCACCCGCCTGCTGATCGAGGCCTACACCGCGCCCGCACCGCGCACGCCCCCTGCGGGCGTCGCCGAGCTCACCGAGCGCGAGCGCGAGGTCTTCGTCGCGATCGGCCGGGGTCTGACGAACACCGAGATCGCGCGGGAGCTGTTCCTCAGCGAGTCGACCGTCAAGACCCACGTCGGCCGCATCCTCACCAAGCTCGACGCCCGCGACCGCGTGCAGCTCGTCATCCTCGCGCACCGCGCGGGTCTCGTGTCGTGACGTGCGACGGCTCCCAGGCAGCGCTGGGGGCCGCTCGTTAGGATCGAGGAGATGACCGAACTGCCTTTCGACGCGTCGCCCAGCCTCGTCTCGGCGGCCGACTCGACGCTCTGGACCGATGTCGGCGGCATCGCCGCGGACATCGGCGCGAAGCTGCTGTGGATCGCCGTGATCATCGCGATCTGCATCGCCTTGTCGTGGCTGCTGCGCTTCGTCATCCGCCGCGTCGTCAACCGCGTCGTCACGGGTGCGAAGAACCGCGCGAAGGTCGACGACACCCGTTCGATCGAGGTGTCGCCGCTGGCCCAGGTGCGCATCGTGCAGCGCACCCGCACGCTCGGGACGATCCTGCAGAACATCACGAACGTCACGCTCGTGATCATCGCGCTGATCCTGATCGTCAACGTGATCGCGCCGAGCATCCTGGGCTCGCTCACGCTGCTGAGCGCGGCCGTCGGCGCCGGTCTCGGCTTCGGCGCGCAGAACATCGTGAAAGACGTGCTCAACGGCATCTTCATCGTCGCGGAGGACCAGATCGGCATCGGCGACGTCGTCGACCTCGAGCTCGCCACCGGCGTGGTCGAGTACGTCAGCGTGCGCATCACCCACGTGCGCGACGTCAACGGAACCCTCTGGTACGTGCGAAACGGAGAGATCACCCGCATCGGCAACATGTCGATGGGCTGGGCGCGGGCGATCATCGACCTCGCCGTGCCCGTCGACGTCGACGTGCCCGCCGTGGAGGGCGCCCTCCTCGACACGGCGCGCTCTCTGGCCAAAGAGCCCAAGTGGCGCTCCCGCATCCTGGAGAAGCCGGAGGTCTGGGGGCTGGAGTCGGTCAGCGGCGACGCGCTCGTCATCCGCCTCGTCGTGAAGACCAGGCCGAACGCGAAGGACGACGTCGCGCGCGAGCTGCGCATGCGGCTGAAGACCACGATGGACGCGATGGGCATCCAGCTGCCCTCCCTCACGTCGATCACCCTCACCGGCGTGGATGCCGCGCAGCGCGTGAAGGGCGCGAACCCGCCCAAGACCAAGCCGGTCGCGACGACTCCCCCCGCCTCTGAGCGGCCGCTGTGGCGACCCAAGAAGCAGTCCGCCAAAGACGAGGAGACCGACGGCGCGGACGAGACGCCATGACGGATGTCCCGCAGTCGTTCTACGACGCCGTCGGCGGCCACGACACGTTCGCACGGCTCGTCGACGCGTTCTACCGCGGCGTCTGCGCCGACCCGCAGCTGCGGGCCATGTACCCCGAGGACGACCTGGGGCCCGCGGCCGAGCGCCTGAGGATGTTCCTCGAGCAGTACTGGGGAGGCCCGACGACGTACAGCGAGCGGCGCGGCCATCCCCGGCTGCGCATGCGCCATGCGCCCTTCCACATCGACCCCGCAGCGCGCGACCGGTGGCTCGCCCACATGCGCGCGGCGGTCGACGAGCTGGCGCTCTCGCCGCTGCACGAGGCGACGCTGTGGGACTACCTGCAGCGCGCGGCGTTCGCGATGGTGAACACGTTCGAGCCGAGCGGCGTCGGCCCCTCCGCCGCCGGTCGCACGGCGTCGTCCCCGGGGCTCGCGTCCCGCCCGCCGAGGCACCCGCACGCCTGATCTCCCACGAAGGAGTCGCCATGCCCGACATCGCCACGCACCCCACCGACGTGCTCGTCGTCGGGTGGGGGCTGGCCGGACTGGTCGCAGCCGCCGAGGCGCTCTCGGCCGGCAAGCGCGTCGTCATCGTCGACCAGGAGCCGCGCACGAACCTGGGCGGTCAGGCGTGGTGGTCGTTCGGCGGGCTCTTCTTCGTCGACTCCCCCGAGCAGCGCCGGCTCGGCATCCGAGACTCGCCAGAGCTCGCCCGTCAGGACTGGTTCGCCACCGCCGGGTTCGATCGCGACGAGGATGCCTGGCCGCGCCGCTGGGCGGAGGCCTATCTCGACTTCGCCGCGGGAGAGAAGCGGGCGTGGCTGCGCCGGCTCGGCGTGGGCTTCTTCCCCATCGTGGGCTGGGCCGA
>JASGDZ010000025.1:0-10049 GCA_047606835.1 Microbacterium sp.
CGAACATGGCCGGCCGCGGCACCGACATCATGCTCGGCGGCAACGCCGAGTTCCTCGCCGTGCAGGAGATGCGGGCGAAGGGCCTCGACCCCGTCGAGACGGCGGAGGAGTACGAGGCGGAGTGGGATGCCGTCTACGAGGCCGTGCGCGAGAAGGTGGCCGTCGAGGGCGCCAAGGTGGTCGAGGCCGGCGGACTGTACGTGCTCGGCACCGAGCGCCACGAGTCGCGCCGCATCGACAACCAGCTGCGCGGCCGGTCGGGACGCCAGGGCGACCCCGGCGAGAGCCGCTTCTACCTGTCGCTCACCGACGACCTCATGCGCCTGTTCCAGTCCGGCGCGGCCGAGGCGATCCTGTCCCGCACCAACTTCCCCGACGACGTCGCGATCGAGTCGGGCATGGTGTCGCGCGCGATCAAGAGCGCACAGGCGCAGGTCGAGGCGCGCAACGCCGAGATCCGCAAGAACGTGCTGAAGTACGACGACGTGCTCAACCGTCAGCGCGAGGCGATCTACTCCGACCGCCGGCACATCCTGCACGGCGACGACATCGCCGACCGGGTGCAGCACTTCATCGAGGACGCCGTCAACGCGCTCATCGACGACCACACCGGATCCGGGCACACCGAGAGCTGGGACTTCGACGCGCTGTGGACGGAGCTGAAGACGCTCTACCCGGTGGGCGTCACGATCGACGAGGTCGTCGCCGACGCGGGCACGAAGGGCCGCATCACCACCGAGGGGCTCAAGCGCGAGCTGCTCTCCGACGCGAGGATCGCGTACCAGAAGCGCGAGGAGACGCTCGGCGAGGCGGCGACCCGCGAGCTCGAGCGCCGCGTCGTGCTGCAGGTGCTCGACCGTCGCTGGCGCGACCACCTCTACGAGATGGACTACCTGAAAGACGGCATCGGCCTTCGCGCCATGGCCCAGCGCGACCCGCTCATCGAGTATCAGCGCGAGGGCTATCAGATGTTCCAGTCGATGATGGCGCAGATCAAGGAGGAGTCGATCGGCTACCTCTTCAACCTCGAGGTCGAGGTGCGCGCGGCGGGCGACGACCAGCACGCCGAGGTCGAGGCGAAGGGGCTCACCGCGTCTCCCGCCGAACAGCGCCTGGAGTACTCCGCCCCCAGCGAGGACGGCGCGATCGAGGTGCGCAACGACCGCGGCCAGGTGCAGCAGGCGGCGACGAGCCGGATGCGGCAGGCCGCCGCCGCGGCGGCGGCCACCGCCCCTGCGGCTCCCGCCGAGTCGCAGGCGCCGGTCGCGCGCGGGGCGTTCGGGCAGCGCACGGAGGAGACGTCCACCGCACAGCCGTCCGGTGGGTCGCCGCAGAACCGCGCGCAGCGTCGCGCCGCAGGCAAGAAGAAGAAGTAGCCCGGGCGAGCGCCGCGCCGCCGGCGCTAGCGGGTGCCCCAGTCGTACGCCTGCTTGCGCAGCTCGAGGTAGACGAACGTCTCGGTCGACACGACCCCGGGGAGGGCGCGCACGCGGCTGTTCAGCAGGTCGACGAGGTCGGCATCCGACTCGCAGACGACCTCGATCAGGATGTCGAAGCTGCCCGCCGTGAGCACCACGTAGTCGATGAGCGGATCGTTCTCCAGCTCGGCGGCGACGGCGCGCGAGTCGCCGGTGACGCGGATGCCGACCATGGCCTGCCGGAGGAAGCCGACCTGCATGGGGTCGGTGACGGCGACGATCTGGATGACCCCCGACTCGGTGAGCCGCTGCACGCGCTGGCGCACGGCCGTCTCGCTGAGGCCCACCGACTTGCCGATCGCCGCGTAGCTGCGGCGCCCGTCCTCCTGGAGCTGCTCGATGATGCGCTTGGACGGATCGTCGAGCTTTCCCTTGCGTGGCATGGATCAGATCATGGCATCCGATCCGAACAGATGCACGTCGGATTCGTACGCTTCGGCCACGAACCGACAACTATTCACGTGAATTCTTTGTTTCCGATGTCGGAATCCGTCGAATTCGGGCCCGCGGCGTGCAAGTATCTGATACCCGGCAATCGTCGTGCGCGTGCGCGCGACGCCGTTCGATCGAGGAGCGTCCATGTCTGAAGGCCCCCTGCCCCAGGATCCCGTCGTCCGCGCGCTGATCGCGCGGGCGCGCGCGGCCCAGCTCACGCGTCGCGGCTTCATGACCGCTGCGGGCACCGTCTCGCTCGCGGCCGTGCTCGCGGCGTGCTCGGGCAAGGTCGGCGGCAGCGCGGGAAGCGGCCAGCCCGTGGCGTCCCTCACCCCCGGCACCGACCTGTCCGACACCGTGAAGAAGATGGTGTGGGCGAACTGGGCGTTCTACCTCGACGAGGACGACGCCGGCGGCCACCCCACGCTCGACGCCTTCACCGCGAGCACCGGCATCGAGGTCAAGTACGACGTGGCCGTCGACGACAACAGCACGTACTTCGCCAAGGTGCGCGACCAGCTCGAGCTCGGGCAGGACATCGGCGCCGACACCGTCTGCCTCACGGACTGGATGGCCTCGATCTGGATCCAGTCCGGGTTCACGCAGGCGCTCGACAAGTCGGCGATGCCGAACGCGTCGGCGAACCTCGTCGCCAGCCTGCAGAACCCCGACTTCGACCCCGGCCGCGCCAACACCCTCCCGTGGCAATCGGGCTTCGCGGGGCTCGCGTGGAACAAGGAGAAGCTGCCGAACGGGCTGCAGAGCGTCGACGACCTGTGGGATCCGGCGCTGAAGGGCCGCGTCGGCGTGCTCAGCGAGATGCGCGACACGATCGGCGTGCTCATGCTCAGCCAGGGCGTCGACATCTCCGGCGACGCGTGGGGCGACACGGAGTTCTCCAACGCCATCGACCTGTTCGCCGAGCAGGTCAGCAGCGGTCAGATCCGCAACATCAAGGGCAACTCGTACGCCGACGACCTCAAGAACGAGGACACCCTGGCCGCCATCGTGTGGTCGGGCGACATCACCGCGATCAACGCCGAGGTCGGCGACAAGTTCGGCTTCGCGCTGCCGGACTCCGGCGGCACGCTGTGGAGCGACAACTTCCTGATCCCGATCGGCTCGACCCAGAAGTCGAACGCGCAGCAGCTCATCGACTACTACTACGAGCCCGAGGTCGCCGCCGAGGTCGCGGCGTGGGTGAACTACATCACCCCGGTCGAGGGCGCGCGCGAGGCGATGGAGAAGATCGACCCGGACCAGGTCGACAACCAGCTCATCTTCCCGAACGAGGAGACGCTCTCCCAGGCGCACATCTTCCGCGCGCTCACCAACGCCGAGCAGCAGAAGTACAGCGCGCAGTTCGAGGCCGTGGGGCTCGGCGCCTGATGCCCGGGACGGGCTTCGGCGCGGCCGGCGCCGACCTTCAGCTGGAGGGGATCCGCAAGACCTTTCCCGGATTCACCGCCATCGAAGAGCTCGACCTGCTCATCCCGGCGGGCTCGTTCTTCGCCCTGCTGGGTCCGTCCGGCTGCGGCAAGACGACGACGCTGCGGCTGGTGGCGGGGCTGGAGGAGCCCACGGCCGGCCGCATCCTCATCGGCGGAGAGGACGTCACGGCGGTCAAGCCGTTCAAGCGGCCCGTGAACACGGTCTTCCAGAGCTATGCGCTCTTCCCGCACATGTCGGTGCTCGACAACGTCGCGTTCGGGCTGAAGCGGCGCAAGGTCGCGGATGCCGTCGGCAAGGCGCACGAGGCGCTGCGCCTGGTGGAGCTGGACCATCTGGCATCCCGTCGCCCGGCACAGCTGTCCGGCGGCCAGCAGCAGCGCGTCGCGCTGGCCCGCGCGGTCGTGAACCGGCCGGCCCTGCTGCTGCTGGACGAGCCGCTCGGCGCCCTGGACCTGAAGCTGCGCCGGCAGATGCAGCTTGAGCTCAAGGCGATCCAGGGCGAGGTGGGCCTCACCTTCCTGCACGTCACCCACGACCAGGAGGAGGCCATGACGATGGCCGACACGGTCGCGGTCATGAACCATGGCCGCATCGAGCAGTTGGGCTCGCCGCAGGAGCTGTACGAGCTGCCCCGCACCGGCTTCGTGGCCGCGTTCCTCGGCCAGTCGAACCTCATCCCGGCCACCGTCGTGTCGAACGCGGGAGGCGTGCTGACGGCGCGCACCGCGGGCGGCGTGGTCGCGCTGCCCACCGCCCGAGCGGTCGCCACCGCCGGCGACATCACGGTCGGGGTGCGGCCGGAGAAGCTCTCGCTGTCGTCTTCGCAGCCTTCCACGGACGCCTCGCACAACGTGCTCGGCCCCGGCCGCGTCGCCGACGTGTCGTTCACGGGGGCGAGCACTCAGTACGTCGTCGCGGTGCCGGGCATCGGCGACGTCGTCGTGTTCGAGCAGAACATGGTGCTCGGCGCCGGGTTCGCCGCCGGCGCCGAGGTGTGGGTGTCGTGGCGGGCCGAGCACGGCTTCGGCCTGGACGCACAGGCGCGCGCCGCCGCGGCGACCGCCGAGGAGGGCGAGGACGCGGAGGCTCCCGTTCCCGCCCCCGGCGACGGCGAGGCGGCGTAGCCGTGGCGATCGCCGCCCTCGTCCCGGCGAACGCGCCGACCGCCTCGGGCGGCGAAGCGGCGCGCCGCGGCGGCTGGATCGCGGCCGTGCTGCTGCTGCCCGGTCTGCTGTACCTCGCGCTCTTCTTCCTCGTGCCGTTCGTGTCGCTGCTGATCACGTCGTTCGGCGTGAACGATCCCGCGGAGTACGGCTCGTTCTACTACGGGTTCGAGTGGCAGAACTACGTCGACGTCATCGGCGAGTACTGGCCGCAGTTCCTCCGCTCGTTCTGGTACGCGCTGCTGGCGACGGTGTTCGCGCTGCTCATCAGCTATCCGATCGCGTACCTCATCGGCGTGCGCATCCGCGAGCGCAAGACGCTGCGCAACCTCCTGCTCGTGCTCGTGATCGCACCGTTCTTCATCTCGTTCCTGCTGCGCACGCTGGCGTGGAAGCAGATCCTCTCCGACGAGGGACCGGTCGTCGGGGCGCTGCAGGCCCTCGGGCTGATGGGAGCGCAGGACCACATCACCGGCACCGGCGTGGCGGTCGTGTTCGGCCTCACCTACAACTTCATCCCGTTCATGACGCTGCCGCTGTTCACGTCGCTCGACCGGCTCGACAAGCGGCTCATCGAGGCGGGCGGAGACCTATACGCGGGGCCGGCGACCACGTTCTTCACGGTCACCTTCCCGCTCTCGCTCCCTGGCGTCGTCTCCGGCACGCTGCTCACGTTCATCCCCGCCGCGGGCGACTACGTGAACGCGAGCCAGTCGTTCCTCGGCGGCCCGTCGACCGCGATGATCGGAAACGTCATCCAGTCGAAGTTCCTCATCACGGTGAACTATCCGCAGGCGGCCGCGCTGTCGATCCTGCTGATGGCGGTGATCCTCGTCATCGTCGGGGTGTACATCCGCCGCTCCGGGACGGAGGACCTGCTGTGACCGCGCCGCAGGCATCGCGCCGCGTGGGGCTCGGCCGCTGGCTCCTGCCGGCCTACGTGACGATCGCGTTCGTGTTCCTCCTGATCCCGATCGTCTACACGTTCGTGTTCTCGTTCAACGACGCGAACCGCTCCAACATCTCGTGGAACGGGTTCACGCTGGAGAACTGGCTCAACGTGTGCGCCCAGCAGGACGTGTGCACGGCGTTCGGCAACAGCCTGATCGTGGGCGGCGTGTCGACGGTGGCGGCCACGACGCTCGGCACCGCGATCGCCCTCGCCCTCGTGCGCTACCGCTTCCGCGCGCGCACCGCGACGAGCCTGCTGCTGTTCATGCCGATGGCGACGCCGGAGGTCGTGATGGGCGCGGGCCTTGCCGCGCAGTTCCTCACGATGGGCGTCGCGAAGGGACTCGGCACGATCATCGTCGCGCACACGATGTTCTGCCTGAGCTTCGTGGTGGTCACGGTGCGCGCGCGGGTGCTGTCGCTCGACCCCGCGCTGGAGGAGGCGGGGCGCGACCTCTACGCGTCGCCGAACGGCGTGTTCTGGCGCATCACGTTCCCGCTGCTGCTGCCCGGCATCGTCGCGGCCGCGCTGCTCGCGTTCAGCCTCAGCTTCGACGACTTCATCATCACGTACTTCACGTCCGGCAACGTGCAGACCTTCCCCGTGTACGTCTACGTGGCGGCGCAGCGCGGCATCCCGCCGCAGGCGAACGTCATCGCGTCGGCGGTGTTCCTCATCGCGATCGCCGGCACGCTCGTCTACCAGGGGATCTCGGCGCGTCGGGCGAAACGGCTGCGGCAGCGCTGACAGACGGCGGCTTCGGCGCCATGGGGACGACGCCGAAGCCGCTCCCGCTCTGGATATCCTGTGATGATGACCTCGCTGCGCCCCCTCGACCAGTCCTCGAAGCTGAAGGACGTCCTCTACGAGATCCGGGGTCAGGCGCTCGTGGAGGCCGACCGGCTCGAGTCCGAGGGTCACACGATCCTCAAGCTCAACACCGGGAACCCCGCGGTGTTCGGGTTCGAGGCGCCGTTCCAGATCGTGCGCGACATGATCGCCGCGATGCCCACGGCGCACGCCTACAGCGACAGCCGCGGCATCCTCGCCGCCCGTCAGGCGATCGTGTACCGCTACGAGGAGGTGCCCGGCTTCCCGTCGTTCGGCCCCGACGACGTCTACCTCGGCAACGGGGTCTCCGAGCTCATCACGATGACGATGCAGGCGCTCCTCGACGAGGGCGACGAGGTGCTCATCCCCGCGCCCGACTATCCGCTGTGGACGGCGATGGTGAGCCTTTCCGACGGCACGCCCGTGCACTACCGCTGCGACGAGGCCAACGGATGGCAGCCCGACCTCGACGACATCCGCGCGAAGGTGACGCCGCGCACCAAGGCGATCGTCGTCATCAACCCGAACAACCCCACCGGCGCGGTGTACTCGCGCGAGGTGCTGGAGGGCATCGCCGAGATCGCGCGCGAGCATTCGCTCCTCCTGCTGTCCGACGAGATCTACGATCGCATCCTGTTCGACGACGCCCAGCACGTCCCGACGGCGACGGTCGCGCCCGACCTGCTGTGCCTCACCTTCAACGGGCTCTCCAAGACCTATCGGGTCGCCGGGTTCCGCTCCGGCTGGCTCGTGATCACCGGTCCGAAGCACCACGCGAAGGGGTTCCTCGAGGGCATCCAGCTGCTCGCCTCGACGCGTCTGTGCCCGAACGTCCCCGCCCAGCACGCCGTGCAGGCGGCGCTGTCCGGCGTGCAGTCGATCGAGGCGCTCATCGCGCCCAGCGGACGGCTGCACGAGCAGCGGGATGCCGCGTGGCGGACGCTGGAGGCCATCCCGGGCGTGTCGTGCGTGCGGCCGAGCGGCGCGCTGTACGCGTTCCCGCGCCTGGACCCCGAGGTGCACGAGATCCGCGACGACGCGAAGCTCGTCTACGACTTCCTCGTCGCCGAGCACGTGCTGCTGGTGCAGGGGACGGGCTTCAACTGGCCCGACCCCGACCACCTCCGCATCGTCACGTTGCCGGAGGCGCGCGTGCTCACCGAGGCGATCGAGCGGCTGGGCAACTTCCTGGCCTCATACCGTCAGTAGCCCGCGGTTGCCTCGCCGGGCCGTCACAGGAGCGCGAGGGACGTGCAGCGCCACCGGCTGTCCATGCCCTCCACCCGCAGGGCGACGGCGCGCGTGCGCGCAGGGCCCGACACGATGACGACCGCCTCGACCACGCCGTCGGCGGGCGAGGACGTGCGCACCGACACGATCGCGTGCACCGGACGTGTCGCGGGCACGCCCCGCGCGCTGCGGGCGCGGGTCGCCAGGCCCGCGCGGGTGACGAGCCGCCGATACGCGTCCTCCGTGAGCCATCGGGCGAGCTGGTCGACGTCGCGCACCCCCGACAGCACCTCGAGCACCCCGCGCGTGAGGTTGCGCAGGAACGGCTCGGGGTCGGGCAGCGACGTCGTCGACGTGCGCTGCGGCGCGAAGAACTCCTGCACATCCGCCTCGGTCTCGCGGCGGTGCCGCACACGGGTGGCGCTGCCCTCGGCCTGAGCTGCCATCGGCCGCCTCTCTCGAAGCATCGATCGGGGATCGATGAGCACGGGAACGGATGCTGCTGGCTGAAAGTAGAGCACATCGCACACGTGGCTGGGGAGGTCGAGTCGGCCCCTGTGGATAACTCGTGATGATCTCGTGACCGGAGGACTACTCTCGTCGGATGCGCTGGGACCGCCTCTTCGAAGACCTCGAGGATCAGCTCGCCTCCGAATGGGAGGCCGAGCGCGCGGCCCTCGACACCGAGGCCGAGCGGCTGCGGCTGTCGCGCGTCGCGCTGCGCGACCGGCTGCGCGCGCTCGCGTCGACGGGCGGCGGCCCGCAGCCGACGATCGCCCTCGCCGACGACACGGTCGTGGTGGGGCGCGTCGCCGGGGTCGGCGCGGACTGGGTTGCGATGGATGCCGGCTCCGCCCGTGCGGGCGCGCTGGTGGTGCCGCTCGCCGCGATCCGCAGCGTCGGCGTGCCGCACGCCGAGCTGCTGCGCAGCGCCCGCCCGCCGGCATCCGACGACCGGCCGGCGCTCGCCGACCGCATGACCCTCGGGTTCGTCCTGCGCGATGCCGCGCGTCGCCGGCTGCCGGTGCGCGTGCAGGTCATCGGCGGCCGCATGCTGTCGGGGACGATCGACCGCGCCGGCGTCGACCACCTCGACCTCGCGCTGCACGAGCCGGGCGCGGCCCGGCGCGCGGACGAGGTGACCGGCTACCGCATGGTGCCGTTCGCGGCGATCGCGTGCGTGCGGCTCGACGCGGCGGCCGAACCCGTCTTCGGGTGAGCGGCGGTCGCCGCCGGTCAGTCGCCGTGGCGCACGTGACCCGTGCCCCACAGCTCGGGGAAGCTCGCGGTCTGCGACTGCTGCCAGAGCGCGTGCCGGCGGGTGAGCTCGGCCTGCTCGTCGAGGTACTCGCCGATGCTCGCCTCCTCGATGCGCCAGCGCGCGGGCGAGCCCAGCCTCGCGCCGCGCAGCCGCCGCTCCAGCGCGAGCGCGACGACCTCGTCGACCGACAGACCGAGGAGCTCGGCCACCTGGGCCGGATCGAGATAGCGCACGCCGGATGCGGGGGAATCGGGCATGTCCCCATTATCTCTCCGTGACGTCGCGCCGGCGCCGTGCGCGGCGGTGCTGTGGATAACCCGGGGACCGCTTCGCGCGGTTGGGCGACGATGGAGGCATGACGATCCTCGACGCCGCGCGACCGCGGCCCCGCATGTTCTGGGCGGACGCCCGGTTCTTCCTCGGCCTCGTGCTCATCGCCGCCTCCGTCGCGGGGGTGTGGTTCCTCGTCGCCGCGTCGCGGCAGACGACGCCGGTCTACGCGGCGACGCGCACGATCGTGCCGGGCGAGGCGGTCTCTGTGGACGAGCTGCGTCTCGTCGACGTCGCCCTGGGCCAGAGCCGCGACGCCTACCTCGCCCCCGACGGGCTCGGCGAGGGCGTCGTCGCGACGCGCACGATCGCCGCCGGCGAGCTCGTCCCCGTCGCCGCGGTCGGCCCGCCCGAAGCGTCGCGTACGACGACGGTGGTCGTGCGCAGCGCGATCGACGTGCCCGCCTCGGTGACGGCCGGAACGGTCGTGGAGGTGTGGGCGGCTCCGCCCGCCGAGCAGGGCCGATACGGCGTCCCCTCGATCCTCGTCGCCGACGCCACGGTGGTCTCCGTCACGCGCGACGACTCGATGATCGGCGGCGGGGCGGCATCCCTCGAGCTCGTGATCGCGCGCGCCGACGTGGCCGACACGCTCGCCGCCATCGCCGCGGACTCGGAGCTGTCGGTCGTGCCGGTCTCGGGTGTCGCGCGATGAGCAGCGCCGCGAGCCGCGTGATCGTGGCGGTCGACGGCCCGCACGCCGATCGGATCGTCGCGGCGCTCGCGGCGGACGGGCTCGATGCGCGCGCCGTGCCGGCGGCGCTGCCGGGGCACGAGGCCGACGCCGGCACGGCGCGCGCATCGAGCCCGTCCGCCGCGAGCGCCGCGACGATCCGATCGCCGTGCGGGCCGTCGACCGCCACGATCACGCGGCTCGCGGCGCTGCTCATCGCGCGACACCCGAGACCGGCACGACC
>JASGDZ010000026.1:0-3482 GCA_047606835.1 Microbacterium sp.
GCAGCCGCAGCCGCGGCCTTCGACCCTGCCGCCGGCCCCGCCCACGGCGCAGCAGCCGCCGCAGGCTCAGCAGGCGCAGGCCCCGCAGAAGCCGCGGCCCTGGCCGGTGCCGGCCCACACGACGAGCACGGCTCCGGGTCGGGTCGTGCGACCCAAGCCGCACCTTTGACGCTCGACGAAGCCGCGTTCCGACCCCGCCATCTCAGCACGAAGGAGGGCGCGGGCGGCGCCGCCGCGGCCGCCGCGCGCGCCCCGTCTCATCCGGCCCCCTGCTCCGGACGCTCGAGGCCAGCCAGGTACGCCATCATGCGGGTCGTGAGGAACCCGGTGTTGTACTGGCTGATCGCGGCGAACTGCTCGGCGACGGTCCCGGCGCGCAGCAGTCCCGCCACCTCGTAGCCGGCGACGCTCAGCACCGGCTCGGTGCCGTCGGCGCGCAACAGCTCCACCTCGCCGGCGAGTTGCTGTCGGCCGAGGTCGAGAGCCCGGGCGAGCACGGCGTCGTAGGTCACGTCGACGACCATCAGGTTCTCGTCGAGCACCGCGTTGTTGTAGTACTTGTCGATCAGAGCCTGGTTGCGGGCGAAGTTGTTCAGCCCGTAGCCGAGCGTCGCGTATTTCGCGTTCGGCTTGTCCTCGCCGATGTAGTCCTCGATCACGGGCTGCACCTGCGCCTGGGACACCGCGGCCGCGACGCCCAGGTCGACGTTGGCGAGCCGGTTCATCATGATGTCGTCCGAGACCCCGTTGCTCTCGGCGAGCGGGGCGATCACGTCCTCTTGGAAGGCGGCGAAGTTCGCGTCCGCGCCGCGGCGGAAGAAGTCGCCGACCTGCTCCAGGTCCACATCCTCCGCGATGGCAGCACCCGGGTTGTCGCGACCGACCTCGAACGCCGCGGCCGCGTTGGTGATCTGCGAGCGCGCGAGCTGCGCCCACAGCACGGGGGAGGTCAGCTGCGTGAACATCTCGTCGAGGCTGTCGAAGTCGTCGTTCTTGAACTTGTCCTCGATGTCGGCGACCTGCTGCTCGGCGAACAGCAGCAGGGAGTATGCGTCGAACGCTCCCGCGTAGCCGCCCACAAGCCCCTCGACGTCGGCGACGTTCTTCGGCTCGTAGGCCGACAGCCGGTCGAGGAAGGCCATGAACTCGCGGTTCGCGGTCGACGTGTCGAGCGCCTCCTCGAACAGGGTGCCGATTCCGGCCACTCCCTGCGTCACGATCGGCTGCACCAGCTCGCCGACTGCCGTGAGCGCCTCGTACACGGCGGCCGCCTGTGCGGCGAGGTTGTAGGCGCCCGCCTGCAGGCCCTGGCGGGACAGGTCTTCGGACTGCGCCGCGTAGGAGTCGGCGAGGGCGACCAGCCCGCCGTCGGCGAACACCTGCCGGATGATCTTGGGCAGTCGCTTGAAGTCGGTGCGGGCGGAGGAGTAGCGCGCGAGCGCGGCATCCGTCTGCGGCTTCACCTTGTCGTACGACGTGTTGTCCAGCCGCGGATCGCGCGCGACCCCCGGCAGGTCGATGTCCTCGCCGGTGAGCTCGCGGTACGCCTCGTAGATGTCGGCGACCTCGATGACGGTCACCCCCTGGCGCTCGCCGAGGCGCACGACATCGACGAGCTCGCCCTTCGTGTCGGTGGTGTTGCGCAGGCCCATCGGGATCAGCACCGTGGTGAAACCGGCCTCGGCAGCGGCGGTGATCTTCTCGGGGACGCCGCCCACCGGCCCGATCGTGCCGGTCGCGTTGATCGTGCCGGTCATCGTCGTCTTCTTCTTGAACGTGTCACCGCGGGCGACGGCGATGAGCCCCGCGGTGGTGAGGGCGCCGGCGCTCGGGCCGTCGATCCGGCCGTCGGTCTCGAACCGGAACTCGCCCTCCAGCGGCTGGCCGAGCAGCAGCGTCGAGGCGATCGCGGCGTTCCACGCGCCGGCCTGAGACTGGGAGCCGATGCCCCCCACCTCGTCTGCGGAGAACTCGACGCGGAAGTCGCCGTCCTCCTTCGGCTCGGAACGGCTGATGATGGTCGTGCCCGTGGTACCTTCCTCGCCGGCCACGGCCAGCCAGGTCACGGTGATGCTCGAGCTCGTCGTGTCCAGCGGCGCCGCCACGCATCCCGACGCGATGAGCGCGACGGATGCGGCGAGGGCCACCGGGACGAGAGTGCGGCGGATGTGGAACATCGTCTCCTCCTTGGGTCCGCCTTCATCCTCAAGCCCCACTCCGGCGACGACGCAGTCCCTCACACGATCCCGAACGATCCCGAACGGCCGATAGAATCGCGAGACGCGGGCGGCGGAGGTGACGGATGGATGCCACGGCCGACCGCGCGCCGTCCACGCTCGATGAGCTCGCGACGCGGCTGGGCGAGCGCCGCGCTCGCGCCGGATCCCCGTCGTTCAGCGAGATCGCGCGCCGCGTGACGGTGCTGCGCACGGCGCGCGGCGTGCGCGCGAGCGAGCGCTCGCCGGGGCGCATCACGGTGTACGACTGCTTCCGCGCCGGCCGGCGCCGGGTCGACGCCGCGCTCCTGCTCGACATCGTGCGGGCCCTCGGCGCCGACGCGGCCGAGACGGCGACGTGGCGGGAGTGGTGCGTTCGGCTGCAGCGGCCCGACGCGGGGGAGGTCGTGGCGCCGACGCACCGCGATGCGCCCGCGTTGGCCCACCCGTTCGTGGGCCGCACGGCCGAAGCCCACGCGGTGATGAGCGCCACCGGCCCCGTGCTCGTCACCGGGCTCCCCGGTGCGGGCAAGACGCAGGTGGTCGCCCGTGCGCTGCGGGAGCTGCGCGCGGCGGAACGGATCGGCGGCATCGTCACGGTCGACCTGCGCGCCAGCAACATGTCGACCGCCGGCGTCGGGGCCGCGACGCTCCTGGAGTCGGTGGCCCGAGCGCTCGGCGTCGAGCGCGCACTCGACGCGATCCGGGGCGGACCCGGGGATGCCGCCGCGCTCGGCGAGCGGGCGCAGTGCGTCGCCGACGCGCTCGCGCGCGACGGCGTCGCGCTGCTCGTGGACGACGCGGGCTCGCTCGAGGCCGTGCTCCCCCTCATCGAGCGCGTCACGGCGACGCCGCTCGTGGTCATCAGCCGCGCGCTGCTGCCCGTGCCGCCGTCGGTGCGGGTCGTCGAGGTGACCGCGTGGACGAGCGACGACGGCATGGCGCTGCTGACCGACGCCGCCGGAGCGGAGCGGGTCGCCGCCGAGCCCGACGCCGCCGACGACATCGTCGCGCTGTCGGGCGGGCTGCCGCTGGCGATGGCGCTCGCCGCGGCGCGCGTGGGCGCCAAGCCCGACTGGACGCTCGCCGAGCATCGCGACGCGCTGCGGGCGAGGTTCGACGCGGGCCGCCTCGACGACCCGGTGAGCGACTCGATCGCGCTGTCGTTGCGCCTGCTCGCCGACGAGGAGCGGCGCGCGCTGCGCCTGTTCGCCACGCTGCCGTGCGAAGACCTGCCGGCCGACCTGTTCTCCGTCGCCGTCGGGC
>JASGDZ010000027.1:0-3037 GCA_047606835.1 Microbacterium sp.
ACCGGCACCACCGGCGAGACCAGCACGCTGACGGACGCCGAGAAGCTGAAGCTCGTCGAGGTCGGCAAGGATGTCGCGGCCGGCCGCGCGAAGATCGTCACCGGCGGCGGCTCCAACGAGACCGCGCACGCCATCGAGCTCTACAAGGCCAGCGAGAAGGCCGGCGCCGACGGCATCATGATCGTCACGCCGTACTACAACAAGCCGACGCAGGCCGGCATCCTGACGCACTTCCGGCTCGTCGCCGACGCGACCGACCTTCCCGTCATCCTCTACGACATCCCCGGCCGCACGGGCGTGCCGATCCGCTACGAGACCATCCTGCGCATCGCGAAGCACCCCAACGTGCTCGCGATCAAGGACGCGAAGGGCGACTTCAGCGAGGTCAGCCGCGTGCTCAACCAGACCGATCTGATGTACTTCTCCGGCGACGACGCGAACGTGCTGCCGCACCTCGCCATCGGGGCGGCCGGCCTCATCGGCGTCACCGCGAACATCGCCGCCGCGCCGTACCGCACGATCGTCGACGCCGTGAACCGCGGCGACCTCGCCGCGGCGACGGCCGAGCACAAGCGGCTCGAGCCGCTCGTGCGCGCCGTCATGACGCACGTGCCGGGAACCGTGAGCGCGAAGTACATCCTGCACGGGCTCGGCCGCATCTCCAGTCCCCGCGTGCGACTGCCGCTGGTCGGACCGGAGGAGTGGGAGGCCGCGGTCATCGAGGACGAGCTCGCCCTGGTGAAGGACGTGCCGGGCGCCGACTTCTCGAACTTCCGCCCCGACCGAAACGCCGCCGCCGGCGGCGCGCTGCCGAAGGTGCACGGAACCACGCGATGACCCCGCCGATCGTGCAAGACCCGCCGGCTCTCGCACCCGGCACGCTGCGCGTCACGCCGCTCGGCGGACTCGGCGAGGTCGGTCGCAACATGACGGTGTTCGACTACGACGGAAAGCTCCTCGTCGTCGACTGCGGCGTGCTCTTCCCCGAGCAGCACCAGCCCGGGGTCGACCTCATCCTCCCCGACTTCGAGCCGATCAGGCACCGCCTCGACGACATCGTCGCCGTCGTGCTCACGCACGGCCATGAGGACCACATCGGCGCGGTGCCGTATCTGCTCAAGCTGAAGCCCGACATCCCGCTGGTCGGCTCGGGGCTGACCCTCGCGCTCGTGGAGGCGAAGCTCAAGGAGCACCGCATCAAGCCCTACACGCTGCTGGTGGCGGAGGGCGCGCACGAACAGCTGGGTCCGTTCGACTGCGAGTTCGTCGCGGTCAACCACTCGATCCCTGATGCCCTGGCCGTCGCCATCCGCACGCCGGCGGGCACGGTGCTCGCCACCGGCGACTTCAAGATGGACCAGCTGCCGCTGGACGGCCGGCTCACCGACCTGCGCGCGTTCGCCCGCCTCGGCGAGGAGGGCGTCGACCTGTTCCTCGTCGACTCCACGAACGCCGACGTGCCCGGGTTCACGCCGCTCGAGCGCAGCATCGGGCCGGTGCTCGACCAGGTGATCGGCAAGGCCCCGCGGCGCGTGATCGTGGCGAGCTTCTCCAGCCATGTGCACCGCGTGCAGCAGGTGCTGGATGCTGCGGCCGCCCACGGCCGCCGCGTCGCCCTCCTCGGCCGCAGCATGCTGCGCAACATGACGATCGCGGCGGAGCTCGGCTACCTGCACGTGCCCGACGGCGTGCTCATCGACTACAAGAAGGCCCGCGACCTGCCCGACGACAGGATCGTCTACATGTCGACGGGGTCGCAGGGCGAGCCCATGGCCGTGCTCAGCCGCATGGCCAACCTCGACCACGAGATCGAGCCGGGTCCCGGCGACACCGTGATCCTGGCGTCGAGCCTCATCCCGGGCAACGAGAACGCCGTGTACCGCGTCATCGACGGGCTCACCAAGCTCGGCGCGAACGTCGTACACAAGGGCAACGCCAAGGTGCACGTGTCGGGCCACGCGGCGGCGGGCGAGCTGCTCTACTGCTACAACATCCTGAAGCCGAAGAACGTGCTGCCCGTGCACGGCGAGTTCCGCCACCTCATGGCCAACGCCCGGCTCGCGCAGGACACCGGCATCCCGGCCGAGCGCACGATCCTCGGCGAGAACGGCACCGTCGTCGACCTGCGCGACGGTCAGGCGCGCGTCGTGGGCCAGCTCGACCTCGGGTTCGTGTACGTCGACGGCTCGACCGTCGGCGAGATCACCGAGGCCGACCTCAAGGACCGGCGCATCCTCGGCGAGGAGGGCTTCATCTCCGTGATCGTGGTGGTGGACGCCGCGACCGGTCACATCATCACCGGCCCGGAGATCCACGCCCGCGGGTTCGCCGAGGACGACACCGTGTTCGAGAGCGTGAAACCCCGGATCGCCGCCGCGCTCACCGAGGCGGCGCAGTCCGGCGTGCGCGATCCGCATGCGCTGTCGCAGGTCGTGCGGCGCACCATCGGCCGCTGGGTGAGCCAGAGCCTGCGGCGCCGGCCGATGATCGTGCCACTCGTCATCGAGGCGTAGGGCACGGCCATGGCGGGGACGTTCTTCCACGGAGGCCGTGTGTGGCGCGGGGCGGGCAAGCCCGACGCCGACGCGCTGTTCGTTCGCGACGGCCGCGTGGTCGCCACCGGCGACGAGGCGGCACGCCTGGCGCGAGCCGCCGACGACGTCGAGTCGGTGGACCTGGAGGGCGGCTTCCTCATGCCCTCGTTCGGCGACGGGCACGCGCACCCGCTGTTCGGCGGCTTGGAGGCGGAGGGGCCCGCCGTCCGCCCGTGCGAATCGGTCGACGAGATCGTCGCCGAGGTGCGGCGGCACGCGCAAGAGCACCCCGACGCCGAGTGGATCTTCGGCGCGTCGTACGACGGCAGCCTGTCAGAAGGCGGCCTCTTCGACGCGCGCTGGCTCGATCGGGCCGTCGCCGATCGGCCGGTGGTGCTGCGCGCGTGGGACTACCACACGATCTGGGTGAACTCGAAGGCGCTCGCCCTCGCCGGCATCACCGCCGAGACACCCGATCCCGAACTCGGCGAGATCCCGCATCG
>JASGDZ010000028.1:0-6706 GCA_047606835.1 Microbacterium sp.
CGGCGAGCTGTTCGCGTTCGGCATCAGCGAGGCAGGCAACGACCTGGTGCTGTTCGGCAGCGACACGGATGCCGCCCCGAAGCCCGACGGCTCGTACGCGTTCACGGGGACGAAGATCTTCACCTCCCTCGCCCCGGTGTGGACCGGGCTCGGCCTGCACGGGCTCGACACGACGAGCCCCGACGCGCCGAAGATCGTGTACGCCTTCGTGCCGCGCAGCGACGCCGTCGTCACCCGCGACGACTGGGACACCCTCGGCATGCGCGCCACGCAGAGCCGCACGACCGAGCTGCACGGCGCCGTCGCGCCCGCGAGCCGCGTCGTGCGGCGCGTCGACCCGGGCCCGAACCCCGACCCGATCGTGTTCGGCATCTTCAGCGTCTTCGAGCTGCTGCTGGCCTCGGTGTACACGGGGATCGCGCGGCGCGCGCTCGACGTCGCGGTCGCGACGGCCCAGACCCGCCGCTCGAAGAAGACGGGCACGACGTACAGCCAGGACCCCGACATCCGCTGGCGCATCGCCGACATGGCGCTCGCGTACGACGCGCTGCCGCCGCAGCTGGAGGCGCTGTGCCGCGCCGTCGACGACGTCGCACCGCCCGGCCCGCACTGGTTCTCGTACATGGCCGGGGTCAAGCACCGCACCGTCACGACCGCCAAGCGCATCGTCGACGACGCGATGCTCGTCGCGGGCGGCTCGTCGTACTTCACCGGGTCGGAGCTCGGCCGCCTGTCCCGCGACGTGCTGGCCGGGCTGTTCCACCCCTCCGACCCCGAGTCGGCGCACGCGACCGTCGCCACCGCGTGGCTCGGACCCGTCGCCGACTGAACGATCCCACGCGGGATCGACACCGAGCAGGATCGGAGAAGCGCCGGGCCCGCGGCATCCGTATCGTTTTCGTCATGACCACCGAACGAAGCACGAAACCCGCGCTCACCGCCGAGGAGAAGGCCGCGATGCGCCAGCTCGTCGCCGAGCGCAAGGCGCAGGAGCGCAAGGGGAAGACGCCCGCGGAGAAGGCGGCGCTCGACCGGCAGGACCTGCTCGACGCGATCGCCGGGATGCGCGACGACGACCGGGCGATCGCGGAAGGGCTCGACGCGATCGTGAAGCGGGTCGCCCCGCAGCTGGGCTCGAAGACGTGGTACGGGTTCCCGGCCTACACGAAGGACGGCAAGGTCGTCGTGTTCTTCAAGCCCGCCGCGAAGTTCAAGACCCGCTACGCCACGATCGGCTTCGAGGAGGCCGCGGCGCTCGACGACGGCGAGCTGTGGCCGACGTCGTACGCGGTGCTGTCGCTCACGGGAGCCGACGCCGAGCGCATCGCCGAGATCGTGGGCCGCGCCGCGGGCTGAGCCCGCCGATCCCGCCGTGCGAGGATGACGGCATGGCCCGCACCCCGACCGCCCTGCTCAGCCCGGCCGACCGCGAGCGGCTGCGGGGCCTTCGCACGATGAAGGGCGTCGCACTCGGCGCGCTCGTGGTGATGGCGATCGTTTTCGCGATCGCGTTCGCGCTGCAGACGCGGTATCCGTGGCTCGCGTACGTGCGCGCCGCCGCCGAGGGCGGGATGGTGGGGGCCCTCGCCGACTGGTTCGCGGTCACGGCGCTGTTCCGGCACCCGCTCGGCATCCCGATCCCGCACACCGCGATCATCCCGAAACGCAAGGACGAGATCGGCCGCACGCTCGGCGACTTCGTCGAGACCGAGTTCCTCGCCGGCCCCGTCGTGCGCACGAAGCTCGAGTCGATGGATGTCGCGGCCCGCCTCGGCGCGTGGCTCACCGATCCCGTCCACGCGCAGCGCGTGGTCGAGGAGGGGTCGGCGATGGCCGCAGGCATCCTGCGCGCGCTCAGCGACGACGACGTGCAGGACGTCGTCGCCGAGCTCGCCCGCGAGCACCTGCTCGTGCCGGAGTGGGGGCCGCCGGCCGGCCACTGGCTGGAGCGCGTCGTCGCCGCCGACGCGCACCGCGGCGCGGTGGACCTCGCGGCCGACAGCATCGGCACGTGGCTGCACGCCAACCGCGGCGCGTTCGAGGGGCTCGTGTCGCGTCGGCTGCCGTCGTGGGTGCCGGGCATCGCCCACCGCCTCGTCGACGACACCGTCTACCGCGAGGCCGTGAAGTTCGTCGACGCCGTGCGCGCCGATCCCGCGCACCCCGCCCGGAGCGCCCTCGACGCCTACCTGGAACGCCTCGCCGGGAATCTGCAGCACGACCCTGCGACGATCGGCAGGCTGGAGGACGCGAAGCGCGCCGTGTTCGACAGCCCGCGCGTGCGCGAGCTCGCCGCGCAGGCGTGGGAGGCGGCCAAGACCGGGCTCCTGTCCGCGCTGGCCGACCCCGACAGCGGGTTGCGACGGCGCGCCCGCGGCGCCCTGGTCGAAGCGGGCGCCCGGCTCACGACGGATGCCGCGCTGCGCGCTCGCGTGAACACCTGGGTGACGGACTCTGCGACCTTCCTCGTCGAGCGCTACCGGCACGACATCGCGAGCATCATCGCCGACACCGTGGAGCGGTGGGACGCCGACGAGACCGCGCAGAAGATCGAGCTGCAGGTCGGCCGCGACCTGCAGTACATCCGGCTCAACGGCACCGTCGTGGGCGCGCTCGCGGGCCTGGTCATCTTCACGGCGGCCCACACGCTGCTGGGCTGACCGGGTCGGGCGCGGCCCCGAGGCGGATTGGGGGCTCCTCGGGGCCGCGTCCCACTCCCGAGCACGGGAGTCTGCCGGGCGAAGAAGGCGTCGCGGGGTGGACGACGCATGCCGCGGCGAGTCGATTCGACCGCCATCCCCAGAATGCGGTCGTGTGTCCTTCGACCGTAACACGACGGAGGCGTCGTCAACTCCTCGCAGCGCTGGTCTGGCGTGTCGCGCAGCGCTGGTCTGGCGTGTCGCGCAGCGCTGGTCTGGCGTGTCGCGCAGCGCTAACGTCGAGTCGTGACCTCGCTCGTGCTCGTCCGCCACGCCAAGTCCGACTGGGGCTCCCCCGCCCTCGACGACCACGACCGCCCGCTCAACGGCCGCGGCATGCGCGATGCGCCGGCGATGGCGCGCCGCCTGCTCGATGCCGGCGTGCAGCCGCAGGGCATCCTGTCGAGCACGGCGCTGCGCGCCGCGACGACGGCGGGCTTCTTCGGCGACGCGTTCGAGCTGCCGGTCCGGCTCGACGCGCAGCTCTACGGCGCGCCCGCGTCGCTGCTGCTGCGCGCGGCGGCACAGTCGCCGTGGCAGCGCGTCGTGGTCGTGGCGCACGATCCGGGCATGTCCGTGCTCGCGGGGCGGCTGTCCGGCGGAGGCATCGCGCACATGCCGACGTGCGCCGTGGCGACCTTCCACTGGGACGCCGACGACTGGGATGTCGCGACCGCCGTCGACCCGGATCGCTGGACGTTCGACACGCCGCACTGAACGACCCCGCCCGGTCGTCGAGCGAGCGAGCGCAGCCCGGTCGTCGAGCGAGCGAGCGCAGCGAGCGAGACGAAACGCGGCGACCGTGCGAGCAGACCGTCCCCGCGTTTCGTCTCGGTCGCGCTGCGCACGACCTCGCTCAACGACCGGGGCCTCGCTCAACGACCCGCGGGTCGCTCACGAGCCGGAGAGCACGCCGTCCTTCATCACGCGGTGGACGAGCGGCACGCCCGGCCGGTAGGCCAGGTGCGTGCGACTCGGGGCGTCCAGCACCACGAGGTCGGCGCGCAGGCCCGGCGCGATCGCCCCGACGTCGTCGCGGCGCAGGGCCCGGGCGCCGCCGGCGGTCGCGGCCCACACGGCCTCGGCAGGCGTCATCCGCATCTCCCGCACCGCGAGCGCGATCATGAGCGGCATCGAGCTCGTGAAGCTCGACCCGGGGTTGCAGTCGCTCGCGAGCGCCACCGTCGCGCCCGCGTCGATGAGCCGGCGCGCGTCGGGGTAGGGCTGGCGGGTGGAGAACTCGACGCCCGGCAGCAGCGTCGCGACGGTGTCGGAGGCGGCGAGGGCGGCGACGTCCTCGTCGCTCAGATGCGTGCAGTGGTCGACGGATGCCGCGCCCAGCTCGACGGCGAGGCGCACGCCGTCGCCGGGGCCGAGCTGGTTGCCGTGCACGCGCGGCAGGAGGCCGCGGGCGATGCCGGCGGCGAGGACGCGGCGGCTCTCGTCGGTCGTGAACGCGCCGCGTTCGCAGAACGCGTCGACCCACCGACAGGAGGGCGCACAGGCGTCGAGCATGGGCCCGCACACGAGGTCGACGTAGTCGTCGCGCGCGTCGGCGTACTCGGCGGGAACGACATGCGCGCCGAGGAATGTGACCTCGGGCGTGACCTCGGCGGCGAGCCGGGCGAGCCGCGCCTCGTCGTGCACGGTGAGCCCGTAGCCGGTCTTGACCTCGAACGTCGTCGTGCCCTGGCGGTGCAGCTCGGCGACGAACCCGCCCAGGCGCACGCGCAGCTCGTCGTCGCTCGCGGCGCGCGTGGCCGAGACGGTCGTGCGGATGCCGCCCGCGGCATACGGCTGGCCCGCCATGCGGGCTGCGAACTCCTCGGCGCGGTCGCCGCCGAACACGAGGTGGGTGTGCGCGTCGACGAACCCGGGGACGACGGCGCGGCCGCCGGCGTCCACGACGTCGACGCGTTTCGTCTCGGTCGCTTCGCTCCCTCGCTCAACGACCGGAGAGAAGTCCGCCGCCGCGCGCCCTCGCTCAACGACCGGAGAGAAGCCAGCCGCCGCGCGCCCTCGCTCAACGACCGGAGAGAAGTCAGCCGCCGCGCTCCCTCGCTCAACGACCGGAGAGGAGTCCGCCACCGCGCGCCCTCGCTCAACGACCGGAGAGGATGCGGTCGTCGAGCGAACGAGGCGAGACGAAACGCGGCTCCCCTCTGCGGCGGACCCGACCCACGCGATGCGCCCGCCGTCGACGAGCACGGCGGCGTCGCGCAGCGTGCCGCACGGGTCGCCGCCCTCGGCGACGTTCGTGGTCAGCTCGCCGATGTTCGTGATGAGCGTCGTCGTCATCGCCTCTCCTCGCGGTGTCCTGCGACGATGGTGGCCGTCACGTCGCCGGACCGGGCGACGAGCGGCAGCTGGATCGGCTCGGCGCCGCACGTGCGCGCGGACGCGACGTCGACCTCGACGGCGTCGAACGGGTCGCCGACCCGGAAGCCGGTCGCACCGTCGCGGCCGCCGGCCCCCGCGGCCCACAGCTGTGCCGGGGTGAACACCCCGCGGCGGCGCAGCCGCAGCCGCTGATCGAGCTCGAGGCGCGCGACCTCCTCCCACGGGTCGATCACCGCGTGCTGGTCGGAGCCGATCGCCAGGCGCGCGCCGGCGTCGAGCAGCTCCGGCGCGGGGCCGATGCCGTCGCCGAGGTCCGCCTCGGTCGTCGGGCACATGACGACGGTGACGCCCGCAACGCCGAGCAGCTCGATGTCGCCCTCGGTGAGGTGCGTGGCGTGCACGACCGACAGCCGCGGCGCGAGGAGCCGGTGCCTGTCCAGCAGCCCCGTCGGCGTCACGCCGTGCGCGGCGAGGCACGCCTCGTTCTCGGCGGGCTGCTCGGACAGATGCAGGTGCAGCGGCACGTCGCCCGGCAGCCCCGCGGCGATGACCGACAGGTCGTCGGGCGAGACGGCCCGCACGGAGTGCACGGCGGCGCCGAGCACGACCCCCGGCGTCGCGGGCGTGTCGGCGAGGTCCGCGAGCGCGTCCCGCAGCCGGTGCCAGCGGTCGAGCCAATGCGCCGCCGTGCCGTCGCCGAACCGCCGCTGCGCGGGCGAGAGCGGCATCCCGACTCCCCCGGCGAGGTAGCAGGCGTCCAGCAGCAGCAGGCGGATGCCGGCGGCCCGCGCCGCACGCGCGAGCGCGCGCTCCATGTCGTGATCGGGATACGGCTCGCCGCCGGGGCGGTGGTGCACGTAGTGGAACTCCGACACCGACGTGTACCCCGCGGCGCGCAGCTCGGCGAACACGTCGGTCGCGAGCGTCTCGTACGACTCGGGCGTGAGCGCGTCGGCGGCCTCGTACATGCGCTCGCGCCACCGCCAGAAGTCGCCGCCGCCGGCATGCGTGCGTCCGCGCAGCGATCGGTGGAACGCGTGCGAGTGCGCATCGACGAAGCCGGGCACGACGGTGGTGAGGCGGATGGCGTCGCCCTCCGCGCAGGCTCCTTCGGCCAGCGCGACGATGCGCCCGGCATCCACCTCGATCGCGACGTCACGGGCGAAGCGCCCGCCGGTGAGCGCCGCATCGCAGTGGAAGACGTCAGCCATCCGCGCCTCCGGCGAGGTCGCGCAGCACGGCGGCGAGCCCCGCGGCCCCCGCCTCGCAGTCGTCGTCGGTCGCCCCCTCGCCGGGCGCGTGCGAGACGCCGGTGGGGTTGCGCACGAAGATCATCGCCGTCGGCAGATGGGCGGAGAGGATGCCGGCGTCGTGGCCGGCCCCGGTCGGGATCGCCGGGACCGCGCCCAGCGCAGCGCTCACCCGCTCGCGCAGCGCCACGTCGAAGTCGACGCGCGCCGAGGACGACTCCTGCTGCACGTCGAGCGTGCAGCCCTCGCGCTCGGCGACGCGGGTCATCGCGGCGACCACCCGGTCGTGCAGGTCGCGCACGTCGTCGTCGGTCTCGGCACGCAGGTCGATCCACGCCTCGGCGCGCGACGCGATGACGTTCGACCCGCCCGGCGTCACCCGCACGCGCCCGACCGTGCCGCGCGCGAGCGGCCCCG
>JASGDZ010000029.1:0-3910 GCA_047606835.1 Microbacterium sp.
GCGGGATCAGCCGCGTCGTGCCGCCGGTCGGCGCGGCCGTCGTCGGGTGGAGGACGACGAATGCCGTCGTGGCGCGGTCGAGGATCGCGTGTGCCGGGGAGACGGCTCGCGCGTCCGGGAAGATCGTGCGCACCAGCGCGACGCCTTCGCGCTTGACGGCCCTGGCGAAGCTCACCGCCCGCCGCCGCCGTTCGCGCTCCGCGACCCTGGCGCCGCCGACGACGGCGTCGATCGTCGTGAGGTGGATGACGTCGGCGTCGTACGGCTGGCGCAAGGCGTCGCGGAACTGGAAGCGGATGCCGGCCGGCGCCCGGCCAGCCGAGTCGTCGCCGACGAGCTGGTCCACGTACCCGACCTCGGGCAAGGGGGCGCGTGCGGCGACCAGCACCCGAGGTGCCGAGGGCGTCGCGTGCCCGCCGGCCCCGCGCCGGCCGGAAGGGCGAGGGCGGGACACGGGGCGCACGCCACAAAGAATAGACTGGCGCGCGGTGAACACGGTAACGACCCAGCACGTCTTTGCGCACCTGAGCGGGCAGGATGACAACCTCGGCGACTCCGTCCTCCGGGTCGCGTTCCTCGACGCTCTGCGGGGGCCGGGTCGACACGTTCACGTCTTCACGGGGGCCCAGACGAGCGACTACGGCTCCGTCTTCCCGGACGGACCCGATCTCACCTACCACAGTGAGCGAAGCCTCTGGCTGGAGGCGCAGGACGCGTCGACGAGGCCCGTGCACGCCTTCAACGCGGGAGAGATCAATCCCCGACCCGGCGTCTTCCCCGTGCCGAGGCGAGCCGCGGAGTGCGCGCGGGTGCTCGCATCGGGCGGTGCGCTGATCGTCGCCGGCATCGGCATCAAGGACGTGACGGCTCTCGAAGACGTGACGTTCGACGCCGCATTCCACCAGGCGTCGGTCATGTCGTGGCGCGACCGGGGCTCGCGCGACGCAGCCGGGTTCGGCGAGTGCGCGCCCGACTGGGCGTATTCCCTCGGCACAGCGGCGGCGCAGTGGGCCTCGCCTTCGGAGCGGCTCCTGCTCGCGGTGACGCTGCGCTTCGACCGGCCGTGGCCGGGCCAGGCGTGGGTCGCCGCGGTGCGGGCTCTCGCGGCCGCGACCGCGACGCGCATCGTCACCGTGGCCCAGGTCGCTCGCGATGCGCCGCGTGCCGTGCGCCTCGCCGAGGAGCTCGGCGGTGAATACCTGATGGCGCCGAGCATGCGCCATGACGTGCTCGACGCGCACGTCCGCGACGTGTACGCGCGGTCGCTGGCCGTGGTCAGCGACCGCGCCCACGGCCTGATCATCGGGGCGACCGAGGGCGCCTACCCGATCGGCTCGGCCGGCGACCCGCAGAAGATCTCGCGCCTGCTCGACGCCGCCGGGCTCGGCGCCCTCGTCGGCCGATACGACGAGCTGGGAGAGCTCGCCGCCCGCCTCGAGACGCACCTGCCGGGTCTCGCCGGCTCGATCGACGCCGCCCGCGCCGACGTCGCCGCGCTGACGACGCGGATCCGGGTCGCGATGGATGCGGTCGCGTGACGTGCGGTGACGGCCGCCTGTCGGCGCGGGTTCGAAGACTCCGCCGCGGTATCATCGGACGACATGTGCGCTCGTCGGGCGGCCCGCAGCGCATGCGGCGGTCAGAGAGGTAGCGAGTTCCTTGGTGGATGCACGCCGTCCGGCCCCGTCTGGCGGCCTCTTCGAGGTGGGGCGCCGCCCACCGCTCGGCGCCTACCTCGTCGAAGCCTGGCGGCGTCGCAGCTTCGCCTTCACCCTGGCGGGATACCGGCTCGTCGGCGGGCTGCTGCAGAACCGGCTCGGAGTGCTGTGGATCGTGCTCAAGCCGCTGTCCATGGCCTTGATCTACGGCACGATCTTCGGGGTCCTGCTGTCGAGTTCCGCGCGGCCGGACGACTGGGTGCCATACCTCATCACCGGCGTCTTCGTCTTCGAGTTCTTCGGGGGATGCTTCTCCAACGGCTCCCGCGCGATCACGGGGAACGCGAAGCTCGTCCAGAGCCTCGGCTTCCCCCGCATCCTGCTTCCCGTCTCCGTCGTCGTCGAGCAGACGATGAGGTTCATCCCGATCATCGTCCTGCTGGGCATCCTGCTGCTCGTGTTCGGGGTGCCCGTCGGCTGGTCGTGGCTGCTGGTGATCCCGATCATCGCGCTGATGGCGGTGTTCAACCTGGGGGTCGCGCTCGTCGTCGCGCGCCTGTCGGTCTGGACGCGCGATGTGCAGCAGTTCATCCCGATCGTCAATCGGGTGCTCTTCTACGCCAGCTCGATCTTCTTCCAGGTGGACATCGTGTTCGCGAACCAGCCGGTGCTGCTGACGATCGCGCACCTCGTGCCCACCTACGACTTCATCGCACTGGTGCGCGGAGCGATGCTCCACGCCCACCCGGCGCCTCTCCTGGCCGTGATCGCGGCGCCCGCGTGGACGGCGCTCGCGATCGGCGTGGGCATCGTCTACTTCTGGAGAGCCGAGGCGAGGTATGGCCTCAGTGAGTGATCTGCTGCTGCCGGGCGACGCGGTTCCGGGCGCGGAGCCGGGCCCCAAGCCGATGATGGTCGTGGACAACGCCCACGTCACGTATCGCGTGCACGCGTCGGGCAAGCGGATGAGCACGCGCGAGAGCATGTTCAGCAGGGGCGCGCTGCGCGGCGGACGCGGCCTGCAGCTCGTCCCGGCGCTTCGCGGCGTCACGTTCACGGCGACGGAAGGCGAGTCGATCGGCGTCATCGGCCACAACGGCTCCGGCAAGTCGACGCTCTTCCGGGCCATGACCGGGCTCATCCCCACCTCCGAGGGCTCCATCCGGGCCGCCGACCGCCCGGTGCTGCTCGGCGTCAACGCCGCGCTCGTGCCCGAGCTCTCCGGCGAGAACAACATCAAGCTGGGCCTTTTGGCCATGGGGTTCACACCCGAGGAGGCGGCGGCGCGCGTCGACGAGATCGCCGACTTCGCCGAGCTCAACGAGTTCCTCTACCACCCCATGCGCACGTATTCGTCGGGCATGGGAGCCCGCTTGCGGTTCGCGATCGCCTCGGCGCGGGCGCACTCGATCCTGCTCGTGGACGAGGCTCTCGCCGTCGGCGACCGCCGGTTCAAGATGAAGAGCGAGCAGCGGATCCGGGAGCTGCGCGACAGCGCCGGCCTCGTCATGATCGTGAGCCATTCGGTGGGCTCGTTGAAGGAGACGTGCGAGCGGGTGCTCTGGATCCACAAGGGCGAGCTGCGCGATGACGGCCCCACGAAGGCCGTCATCGCCGACTACGTGAGGTGGGCGAAGTCGGGCCGGGGCGCCGTGGGCGCCGCGCCCCCGTTGGCTGCGACGGGTCGCGAGGCGTCGCCGCCCGAGGCCGCGTCGACGACCCCGGAGCGCGAGGCGGTCGGCGAGGCCGCCGTCGGGTCGGAGCCCGAAGACGGCTCGACGCTGTCGCCGTTCGACCAGCTGCTGATCGAGGCGGGGGTCATCGCTCTTCCGTCGAGGACCGGGCACGCACCGACCAGGGCCGAGAGCGCTCGCGACCGGGCCCGCCGCGCGCGCTACCACCGGACGGCGCGCGAGCGCACGCACCGCCGGATCATCGCGATCGCGACCACGGGCGGCGCGATCCTCCTCGCCGTCGGCGCGGCGGCGGCGATCATCCTCGCGGCGAGCCCGCTGTAGCGCGCCCGCGCAGACGCTAGCCGACCCGCATCCAGATCTTGGCGCGATGCGCGAGCGGGCGAAGGCCAGGGATGCGCCGCAGCGCCGCCTTCCCCGCGGGCGCGGCCGATCGCCAGATCCGGGTGCCGAGCCGCGAATCGGGCACGTCGGCCGCGCCCCGGCAGGCGGAGCCGCGTCGTCGGGACCGCTCGGCGAAGAACACCATCAGGCCGAGCAGTCGCCGCGCGTCGGCGA
>JASGDZ010000030.1:0-35905 GCA_047606835.1 Microbacterium sp.
CTCAGCCGGTCGGCGTACGCGCGCCACGCACCGCGGGCGCCGAGGATCGCGCGCACGTCGGGCGCGAACGGATTGACCGGGATGCCGAGGATGCCCCCCGCCGGCAACGGCGCGGCGCCGCCGCCAGGTAGCCCCGCCACCCACGCCCCGCCCCCCGCGGGGCGCACGACGCGCTCAGCCAGCCCCGCCTCGTCGATGAGCGCCCGCACGTGCCCGCCGCGGGTCGCGAAGCTCTCCGCGCCGGTGTCGAGCACGAGCCCTGCGACCTCTGCGCGGCGCACGACCCCGCCGACGCGATCGGACGCCTCCAGCACCGTCACGGCGAGCCCGATCCGGGCGCACTGCAGCGCCGCGACGAGGCCCGCCATCCCGCCTCCCGCGACGACGACGTGCAGGCCGTGCGCGCGGGCGGCGAGGTCTGCCGGGTCGCCCAGGTCCGAGGGGTCGCTCACCGGGGCGCCCCCGCGGCGTCCGCCGTGTCCGCGGCCTCCGCGTGCACGAGCTCGACGATGCGCGTGAGCACGCCGGGGTCGGTGTCCGGCGGCACGCCGTGCCCCAGGTTCAGCACATGCGCGCGGGCGGCGCGGCCGCGCCGCAGCACGTCGCGCACGTGCGCCTGGAGCACCGGCCACGGCGCGCCGAGCAGCGCGGGGTCGACGTTGCCCTGCACCGAGACGCCGGGGCCGAGCACGCGGGCCGCGTCGTCGAGCGGCGTCCGCCAGTCGACCCCGACGGCGTCGACCGCGCCGTCCAGGCGCAGATCGGCGAGGAACGCGCCGGTGCCGACGCCGAAGTGCACGACCGGCACACGACCGTGCAGCGCCGCCACCGCGGCGCGCGAGTGCGCGGCGACGAAGTCGCGGTAGTCGACGGGCGACAGCCCGCCGGCCCACGAGTCGAAGAGCTGCACGGCGGATGCCCCGGCGTCGACCTGCGCGGACAGGAACGCGGCGGCGACCTCGGCCAGCCAGCCCGCGAGCCGATGCCACGAGCCCGGGTCGGCGTGCATCATCGCGCGGGCGCGCAGGTGCTCCTTCGACGGTCCGCCCTCGACGAGGTACGCCGCGAGCGTGAACGGCGCGCCGGCGAAGCCGATGAGCGGCGTCTCGCCGAGCTCGGCGACGGCGAGCCGCACGGCGTCGCGGATCGGATCGGCGGCCGCCGCCACCGCGGCCGGGTCGATCGCGGTGAGCCTCGCGACCTCCGCCGCGGTGCGCACCGGCTCGGCGAAGACCGGACCGCGCCCCGGCTCGATCTCGACCGCGACGCCGGCCAGGCGCAGCGGCACGACGATGTCGCTGAAGAAGATCGCGGCGTCGACGCCGTGCCGGCGCACCGGCTGCACGGTGATCTCGGCGGCCAGTGCCGCATCCAGACACGCGTCGAGCATCCGCGTGCCCACGCGCAGCGCACGGTACTCCGGCAGCGAGCGGCCGGCCTGCCGCATGAACCACACCGGCGTGCGCTCCGGCCGCGCGCCCAAGTAGGCGCGCACGAGCGCCGGGCGTCGAGCGGGGGAGGTCACGACATCCATCCTCCCATCCGCCGTCGGCGGCCCGGGCCCGCCGGCGCCGCTAGAATGTCCGAGTGCTGCTCTGCGTCACGGTGAGTCACAAGACCGCCGGCTTCGACCTCCTCGAGCGGCTCAGCGTTCACCCGCGCGAGGTCGCCCCCCTCATCGCCGCCCACCACGAGTGCGTGCAGGGCGCCGTCGTGCTCTCCACGTGCAACCGGTTCGAGGCCTACGTCGACATGGACGAGCCGGTGACCGCGGGCGGCCCCATCGGCCTCGAGGCGACCCTGCTGGCGATCGAGGCGGCCACCGGGGTGAGCCCCGCCGATCTCGACGGCTCCTACCGCGTGGTGGAGGGCGACGCCGTGGCGCTGCACCTGTTCGCGGTGGCGTCGGGCCTGGAGTCCGTCGTCGTGGGCGAGGGCGAGATCGCCGGTCAGGTGCGCGACGCGCTCGCCGAGGCGCGCCGGCACGGCACGACGTCGGCCGAGCTGGAGCGACTGTTCCAGCGCGCGTCGCAGGCGCAGCGCGGCGTGAAGAACGCGACGGCCATCGGGCGTGCGGGGCGCTCGCTCGTGCGCCTCGCGCTCGACCTCGCCGACAGCCGCATCGCGGACTGGTCGACGCTGCGCGTCCTGCTCGTCGGCACCGGTTCGTACGCGGCGGCGACACTCGCGGCGCTGCGCGACCACGGCGCCGCCGACGTCTCGGTGCACTCGCCGTCGGGCCGCGGCGAGCGCTTCGCGCTCAAGCACGCGGTCGCGCACGCGCCCGACCTGGCGCGCGCTCTCGCGCACGCCGACCTCGTGATCACGTGCACGAGCGCGGAGCATCCCGTCGTCGGCGCGGCCGACTTCCGCGCCGGGGCGCCGATGTTCGTGATCGACCTCGGCCTGCCGCGCAACGTCGACCCCGCGGTGGGCGCGGTGCCAGGGGTGACCCTGCTCGATCTGGAGACGATCCGCCTGCACGCACCGCTGGAGGAGCTGCAGGCGACGGATGCCGCGCGCGCCGTCGTCGTCGAGGCCGCCCGGCGCTTCTCGGTCGTCGGCGAGAGCCACGCGGTCGCGCCGGGGGTGGTCGCGCTGCGCGAGCACGTGTTCGCACTGCTGGAGGCGGAGGTGGCCCGCGCGCGCGGGCGCGGCGACGACGGCTCAGCCGAGCAGGCGCTGCGCCACCTCGTCGGCGTGCTGCTGCACACGCCGACGGCGCGCGCACACGAGCTCGCCGCCGCGGGGCGTGCCGACGAGTACCTCGCCGCGCTGTCGACGCTGTTCGGGATCGAGGTCTCCGGCGGTGCCGGCGCGGCCGGTGCTCCCGCCGGTGCGGACACGGCATCCGGCACCGCCCTCGCCGCGGGCTGATCCGGTCGCGCCGCCCCGCGCACCCCTTCCCGCCCCGCACGCCCCCTTCCCGCCCCGCCGCTGAGACAGCTCGTTGCGCGACACACGCCGAGTTGTCTGTCGCGCAGCGAGCTGTCTCACCGCGACGGCAGGGTGAGACGATGGATGCATGGCCCTGCACATCACCGCCGACCCCGCCGCCGACGACCTCCTCACCCGCGATCCGCTGGCCCTCCTGATCGGGATGCTGCTGGACCAGCAGGTCGCGATGGAGACCGCGTTCGCGGGACCCCTGAAGATCGAGCAGCGCATCGGGGCGGTGGATGCCGCCACCATCGCGGGCTACGACCCCGACGCCTTCGCCGCCGCGTTCAAGACGCCTCCGGCCGTGCACCGCTTCCCGGGCTCCATGGCCGCGCGCGTGCAGTCACTGTGCACGGCCGTCGAACAGGACTGGGGCGGCGACGCCGCCGCGATCTGGACGCAGGGAGAGCCCAGCGGCACGGAGGTGCTCAAACGCCTCAAGGCGCTCCCCGGCTTCGGCGACCAGAAGGCGAGGATCTTCCTCGCGCTGCTGGGCAAGCAGTGCGGCTTCGCCGGGGATGGATGGCGCGAGGCATCCGCCCCATACGGCCAGGCGGGCTCGTTCCGCAGCGTCGCCGACATCGTCTCCCCGGACTCGCTCGCCAAGGTGCGCGAGCACAAGCGCGCGATGAAGGCCGCCGCTGCGCGACCGCAGGGATGACGCTCTCGGTCAGCGCCGGGCGAGGAGGGTGTCGGTGTCGGGCACGCGAAAGGCGATGCCGCCCCACCCGTGCACGACCCGCGTGACGAGCAGCAGCAGGAAGGGCAGCGGCACCCCGGGCGGATACAGCTCGCCCAGCACCAGCGCCAGCAGATAGTTGAGCACTGCGAGGCCGACCAGGATCGCGTCGAACCACAGCAGCGCGCTGCGTCGTGCGAACCGCCACACCGCCCGCGCCGTCGAGGGGTCGCGCAGCGGACGCAGCGTCAGCGCGAACACCGCGGCGAAGCCGAGCAGCCCCACCGCCCCGCCGAGCCGCGCGACCAGAGCCGGCCCGGTCTCCAGCAGGCTCGGGTCGCCGCTGCCGCCGATGATCCCGAGGAACACCAGCGGCACCGCGAACGAGACGATCAGCAGCCACCCGACCACGCGCCGCGCCAGCAGATACGCCGAGAGCCGGGCGATGAGCGGCGGCACCGCCGCCCTCGGCGTCATCCGCAGGCTCGTCAGCGCCGTGCCGATCGCCTCGGCGCGGCGGCCGGTCTGGAACTGCGCGATCATCACCTGCTGCTGCAGCGCGGGGTCGGTGGGATCGAGTGCGGCGGCCTCGCGCATCACCCGATACCCGCGGCTGCGGTGCGCCGGATCGGTGAGGCAGACCCGCGCGAGCGCGACGAGCGCGCCCGAGCGCTCCGCGGGGTCGGGCGGGGCCAGCTGCACGGCCGCCTCGGCCTGCGCGAGGGCATCCGCGATCTGACGTGCGTCGGCGAGACACGTCGCGAGCACGGCGCGGTGGCTCCAGTCGTCGGGTTCCAGTCGGACCGCGGATGCCGCGGCCTCCACCGCCTCGCCGGCGCGGTGCTCGTCGAGGGCGATGAGCGTCGCGAGCGCGTGGAACGCGGCGGCTCGGGTGTCGGCGTCCCCCGTCGCGGCGCGCGCGTGCCCTTCGGCGGCGGCGCGATCGCCGAGCATCACCTCGGCCTGTGCCAGCAGGAGCTGGGTCGCCCCGTCCGTCGGGTTCAGCGCGGCGACGCTGCGCAGCAGCTCCCTCGCCTGCTCAGGGCGCCCGGTCTGCAGATGCAGCATCGCCTGCTCGCGCGGATCCTGCTCCACGTCAGATCCGATGCTGCTTCAGGTAGGAGCGCAGCTGCGCGAACGTGCCGTCGTCGACCCCGTACTCCAGGACGGGCTTGATCTGCTCGAACCACGACCGGGTCGACGGGACGACGCGCGATGCCGCGGCCTCCAGGTCGTAGGTCGAGATCATGCGCGGAACGCCCGCGCGCAGAGACTCCATGAACGCCTGCTCGACGGCGGTGTCGACGACGTAAGACAGGTCGGCGCCGGAGAACTCCGCGGTGCGCTTGGCGATGTCGGCCGCGTCGATCGCGGCGGCGGGCTTGTCGCGCAGGCCGATGCGGATGATCGCCTCGCGCGCGGGCTCGTCGGGCGGCAGGATGAGCACCGTGCGGTCGAGCCGCCCCGGACGGCGCAGCGCGGGGTCGATGTCCCACGGGCGATTGGTCGCAGCGAGCACGTAGACCCCGTCGTTCGCGGCGCCGACGCCGTCGAACTCCTCGAGCAGCTGGCCCGTGACCATGCGCAGCCCCTGCGCGAACGCGTTGCCGGAGGTGCGGCGCCCGCCCACGGCGTCGAACTCGTCGAAGAAGATGACGCAGGGCCGCGACCGGCGCGCCGTCTCGAAGAGCTCGTGGATCGCCTTCTCGGTCTGCCCGCGGTACTCGCCCATGATGTCGGCGAGCGTCGCGTGCACGAAGCTCGCGCCGAGCTCGCCGGCGATCGCGCGCGCGATGAACGTCTTCCCGCAGCCGGGCGGGCCGTACATCAGGAGGCTCCCGCGCGGCTGCTTGCCGAACATGCGCGCCAGCTCGGGGTTGCGCATCGGCGCGAGGAACGCGCCCTCGAGGTGCTGCTTGACCTCGATCATGCCGGCGACGTCGGCGAGCGAAACCTGGGGCCGCTCGACATCCCACACCACGCGCTCCTGCGCCCGCGGGTCTGCGGATGCCGCGACGCGCTCCGGCTCCGGTGGGCTCGTCGTCGCCCCCGGGGCCGAGTGACGCTTGCGCAGCAGAGCCGCCGCGGCCCGCGCCCGCAGCACCGCGACGGTCTGCGGGTTGGCCCCGTAGCGCGCGAGCGTCTCGATCTCGATCGCCGCCACCTCGGGCTGAGCCTCCAGCAGCAGCTCGACGAGGTCGACGCGCAGGCCGAGGTTCTGCGGGTCGGCGGCCACGGCGTCTCGGATGATCGATTCGAAGTCGGGGCCGCCCGGAGCAGTGGAGTCCGTCATCCGGACAGGATAGCCCGCTGCGCCGAGGCCTCAGCGGCCGCAGCGCGACTCAGGAGCCGCGCAGGCGCTCGGCGAGGTATGCCTGCAGCCCCTCCAGCGGCACGCGCTGCTGCGCCATCGTGTCGCGGTCGCGCACCGTGACGGCGCGGTCGTCGAGCGAGTCGAAGTCGATCGTGACGCACAGCGGCGTGCCGATCTCGTCCTGGCGGCGGTAGCGGCGGCCGATCGCCCCGGCGTCGTCGAAGTCGGTGTTCCAGCCGCGCCCGCGCAGCTCGTCGGCGACCTCTCGGGCCAGCGGCGACAGCCGCTCGTTGCGCGACAGCGGCAGCACGGCGACCTTCACCGGCGCGAGACGCGGGTCGAGCCTCAGCACCGTGCGGGTGTCGGTGCCGCCCTTCGCGTTCGGCGCCTGCTCCTCGTGGTAGGCGTCGACGAGGAACGCCATCATCGATCGGGTCAGGCCGAAGGACGGCTCGATGACGTACGGCGTGTACTTCTCGCCGGATGCCTGGTCGAAGTAGGTGAGCGACTGACCCGACGCCTCGGTGTGCGACGACAGGTCGAAGTCGGTGCGGTTGGCGACGCCCATGAGCTCGCCCCACTCCTTGCCGGGGAAGCCGAAGCGGTACTCGACGTCGATCGTGCGCGCCGAGTAGTGCGCGCGCTCGCCGTCGGGGACGTCGAACCGACGCATGTTCTGCGGGTCGACGCCGAGGTCGGTGAACCACGTCCAGCAGGCCTCCACCCAGTGCTCGAACCACTGCGGCGCCTCGGCGGGCGGAGTGAAGTACTCGATCTCCATCTGCTCGAACTCGCGCGTGCGGAAGATGAAGTTGCCCGGCGTGATCTCGTTGCGAAACGACTTGCCCACCTGGCCGATGCCGAACGGCGGCTTCTTGCGGCTCGCGGTGAGCACGTTCGAGAAGTTCACGAAGATGCCCTGAGCCGTCTCCGGCCGCAGGAAGTACAGGCCGCTCTCGTCGTCGACGACGCCGAGGTAGGTCTTCACGAGGCCCGAGAACGCCTTCGGCTCGGTGTACTGGCCCTTGGTGCCGCAGTTCGGGCACGGCACGTCGGCGAGCCCGTGCTCGGCGGGGCGCCCCTTGCGCGCCTCGAAGTCCTCGACGAGCGTGTCGGCGCGGAAGCGCTTGTGGCACTGCAGGCACTCCACCAGCGGGTCGGTGAACGTCGCGACGTGCCCGGACGCCTCCCACACGCGCTTGGGCAGGATGACCGAGGAGTCCAGACCCACCATGTCGCCGCGGCCGCGCACGAACGTCTGCCACCACTGCCGGCGGATGTTCTCCTTCAGCTCGGTGCCCAGCGGCCCGTAGTCCCACGCCGAGCGGGATCCGCCGTAGATCTCGCCCGCCTGGAAGACGAACCCGCGGTGGCGGGCCAGGGCGATGACTTTGTCGAGGCGGGACTGCTCGGCCACAGGGGGCTCCAAATGGTCGGGTGAGGGGGGTGTGGATGCCGGGCGCCCGGCGCATGCGCGGGCGCGGCGCGGCATCCTCGATCCTATCCGCCGGCGCTCGCGGGCCCGCTCCCTGGCTCGCTGCGCGGGGGCGTACGCTGGGGGAGGCGGCCGGTCCGCCGGAAGGGGTGGCGATCCGATGGCCTCGGCGACGACCTCTGCGACGACGCCCGACGTCGAGCCGACCACGGCCCGCGCGATCGGCCCGGCCGATCGGTTCATGCGCAGGCTCCTGCGCGTCTCGCCCGCCGACCGCCGCGATGTCGCCGGCGCGCACCGCGCCTTCCGCACCGCGATCGTGATCTCGGGCCTGCGGTGCGCGATCAGCTACCTGCTGGTGCCGATCCTCATCCCGATCACGGCGGTCGCCGGCTGGGTGGCGGCGCCGCTCAGCCTCGCGCTGTGCGTGTTCGCGATGGTCAACGGAGTCGTCAGCGTCCGCCGCTTCTGGGCGGCGAACCACCGCAGCAGATGGATGTACACGGCCTTCATGGCGGTCGTCTTCGTCGTGCTGATCGTCGCGGTCGTGCTCGACGTCGGGCGACTGGCGGCGATGGCATGAACGACGCGCCCGACCAGGATGCCACGGCGAACGCCGCGGAGGACGAGCCCGCCGACTCGCCGGTGCGGATGTGGGTGACGCTCGGCCTGTTCGCCGTGTTCATCGTGCTGGCGGCCAGCTGCACGGCGCTGTGGGATCTGTTCTGAGGCCGCTCCGGGAGCGGCACCCGGCGAACCGGCCGCGCAGCTCGGCGTCGACGTGGGCGACCTCGAACGGCTCCGAGGGCCGTGGCCCGGCCTACATCGCGCTCACTCCACGGACGAGAGGCGCGGCCGGAATTCGGAGATCTGCTGGAATGCGGAGATCTTTCCGGACGAATGGCCGAATCCCGGCAGATCTCCGAATCTCGGCAACGCTCATCCACTCGCCTATCGGCGGAACCTCTGGGTCGTGGCGGCAGGCTGGCTCTCGTCGTGCTTCGCGAGAGCCCGTGCGACGGAGGACTTGCCGACGCCGAGGAGGCGCCCGATCTCCTCGTAGCTGTAGCCCTGCCCCCGCAGGTCGACCGCGGCCGCGGTACGTTCCGGCGTCATCACCGAGGGCCGGCCTCCCACACGTCCCTCGGCGCGCGCATGAGCCAGGCCCCGCACGGTGTTCTCTCGGATCGTGTCGACGCGGAGCTGAGCGAACACGGCGACGATCCCGAACAGGGCACGACCCGTCGGGGTCG
The DNA here is from genome assembly GCA_047606835.1 of Microbacterium sp. Classification (GTDB taxonomy): domain Bacteria; phylum Actinomycetota; class Actinomycetes; order Actinomycetales; family Microbacteriaceae; genus Microbacterium. The sequence continues at coordinate 8,622 of JASGDZ010000030.1, forward strand.
TCGTGTCGATATCCGGCTCGGTGAGGCTCTTGATGTTCACGCCTCGCTCGTGCAGGTCGGTGATCGTCTCGATGGCCATCTTCTCGCTGCCGGCGAGACGGTCGAGCCGGCGCACCAGCAGCGTGTCACCGGGGCGCAGGCAGTCCCGGCAGGCGAGCCACTGCGGGCGGTCCTTCACCCGGCTGGACTCGCCGTGGTCGACGAACACCCGGCCGGCGCCGGCCGCGCGCAGCTCGGCCTCCTGAGCCGCCGGGTTCTGGTCGTGACGAGACACCCGCGCATAGCCGACGACGTTGCTCATCGCCCCCTCCCCCAGGTCGTTGCCGTACCGAGCGCCCGGCGTGTAGGGCGCGCTCCCCCGGCCCTGGATGCCGCTGGCGGGCGGCGTGCTCCGGGTCGCGTCCGTGGCGGCCTGCGGGTAGCTCGCGCGCAGCGCGGAGCGGCCGCGTGTCGGGTCGTCGAGCCCGCCCGTCTGGCCCTGCCGGCGGTCGACGGTGATCGCGTCGAACACGGGCACGAGCGACCGCGCATCGGGAGCGTACGAGTACAGGTCCGGCGCGCTGAGCGCCGATCCCTGGTTCCACACTTCCGGCGTGACACGGGCGTAGTCGAACGCGAAGCGGCTCTGCTCCGCGACGTGCTGCATGAACAGCTTCGACGTGCGCCCGTTGCCCTCCCGGAACGGGTGGGCCTGGTTCACGTAGGCAAATACGGTTGCGGCAGATGCAACGAACTCGCCTCGGTCGACGCGACGCCAATCGGTCGAGGAGACGAGCTGGTGCACGTCCGACAGGTAGCGGTCGACCTCGCCCGTCTTGACGTCACCGAAGCCCCGCCCTGGTCCCTTCGCGATGTTGACCGTGCGGTACTCCCCCGCCCAGGCGTAGACGTCCTGGAACAGGTGGCGGTGGATCGCTCGTAGGTGGGCGCCATCGTAGGTCTTGGTGATCGCCACGGCGCCGCTCTCGATCTGTTGCGCGCGACCCGACGTCTCGACGTACTCGTTGCGCGCCAGCAGCCGCGCGTCGCGCTCGTCGTACAGGTTGCGCAGCGTGCCGTTGCCGGTCAGCGGGTCGATCGTCTCCGGGTAGAAGTACGACTCCCAGGTGTCGAACCGATCCGCCACGTCAGCGTGCGGCGACGGCGCCGGCCTCCCGGCGCGCAGCGGCCAGGCCGCGGCGGCGGTACTCGGGAAAGTCGATCGAGCCGCGCGCGAGGTCGGTCAGGTTCTCCACGTCCTCGCGGGTGGGGTTGAAGCCCTCGTGCCAGCCGGCGGCGAGGGACTGACGGACGGAGTTGCGCTGCACGTCGTCGAGCTGCACGAACAGCTCCGGCCAACGCTCCTCGACGTCGAACGTCTGCATGGTGGGCTCCCCTCTCGCGGGCTCTCGATCTATTCTACCGCGCATCCCGAAAACGGTCTAGATGCGGTTTCGGTCTACTCGGGTTTCGGGTATGGGTTTCGGGACGGGAATCGTCGGCGCGTCGACATCGGCGCCAGCCTCGGCCGAGGCGTCCCGGAAACGGTTCTGACCCGAGCTGTCGAGGTGGCCTCGCGGAGCGCGACGCGCCGATGCTCGACCAGCCAGAACTCTCGGCCGAAACCCTAGGCCGGCCAAAACTGACCCTCTACCCTTTTCGGCCGATCCGGTAGACTAGAGGGACAAGGAGAGGAGCGCCGCGATGGCTACGAAGACCGTTCCGGTTGTTGATGTTGAGCAGTCGCTTGCGCTGATCGAGAAGGGGCAGCAGCTCGCGGGGCACTTCCCGGACGCCGAGGACATGGATCGGGCGCGCCGGATTCTGACGGGTGAGCTGTCGCCTGAGGCGGCCGAGGTTGAGCTGCAGGAATCGCTCGCGCGCCTCTCGGAGCGTGCGCGTTCTCGTGCCGCACGGCATGGCTGAGGACGACCGTTACACGATCCCCGGCAGCGGGGGTGTGCTCCGCAACAAGCTCGGTCTCACAACGCAGCAGGACGTTGACGAGGCGATGAACCATGCGGCGACGACTCGTTGGGCTGTCATGCAGACGGAGCCGATCCCGGATCGGCTCGACCTGGGCTATCTCCGGTCGATCCATGAGCGGTTTCTGTCCCCGGTGCTCGATTGGGCGGGGGAGTTGCGCAAGGTCGGCGATGAGGTGGGAGCGGGCGGCACGCCCTTCCAGTACGCCGCGTCGCAGTTCTACAAGCCGGAGCTGGATCGGCTGTTCGACCAGTTCGCGGGGGAGGACTACCTGGCGGGCTTGCCGGAGCAGGAGTTTGCCGACAAGCTTGCGGATCGCTGGGGGACGCTGACGTTCTGTCATCCGTTCAGGGACGGCAATACTCGTTCTCAGAGTGCGTACATCGACCGGCTCGCGATGCGCGCGGGTCACCCTATCGACTGGCAGCGGGTGAGCGTGCCCGAGCTGCGCGAGGCGCGCCTGTCGGCGGCGTTCCGTGTCGGCGGTGAGCGGGTGCTGTCGAACTACCTGCACGCGCGGCTCCTGCCGCCCACGCGCAGCGCCGAGCTGAATTTGGCGCGCGGGCAGAAGCCCACGCTTGAGAGCCGCATCAGTCAGCGCGTGAGCGAGCCGCGAAGCCGAGGCAGCAGCGCCGCCGACCCTGCCCGCGGCAGCAGCGGCCGCGGGGTAGGAGGCCGGTAATCATGGAGCTGGGATACACGCGCGTGAGCACGCGCGGGCAGAAGGCAGACTCACAGATCGCCCGCCTTGAGGCTGCCGGGTGCGAGCGCATATTCGTGGACGTCGGCTACTCCAGCCGCCTCGACGATCGTCCCGAGTGGAACAAGTGCCGCCAGATGCAGCGCACGGGCGACCGCCTCACGATCCCGGCGCTGGATCGCGTCGCGGGCACCGACACCATCGCACTGTCGGTGATGCGCGATCATGCCGAGCGGGGCGTGAGGTTCCGTAGTCTCGATGAGCCGTGGATGGACATCGACCCGACGACGGCGATGGGGGACGCCGTGCTCAAGATCATGGCCACGCTGGCCCATCTGCGCGTCGCGTTGATCCGGGAGAACACGCGCCGCGGCGTTGAGTTCGCCCGGTCGCAGGGCCGCGTCGGCGGCCGCCCCACGGTGATGACGCCGGAGCGGATCGAGATGGCGCGGCAGATGCGCGAGAGTGATCCGCCGATGAGCTACGACAAGATCGCGGAGGCGCTGGGCGTGGGCCGGAACAGCGTCATCCGCGCCCTGTCGAGGGATGTCATCGAAGCAGTGCCGGAGCAGACTCCGCGCCGATAGCATCGTGCCGCGGGAACTCGGCGCGCATCGCCGGATCATGGCTGAACCGCATCAGACGGCTATCGGGTTTCGAGGGCCAGGCGGCCAGCGAGCAGGACGTACGTAGCGGCGAAGGTGCGGCGCAGCCACGCCATGACCTTCGGGCGGGTGATGACCTGGTTGCGCATCGTCGCGGCGAACACCCCGTAGAGGGCGAAGACGATGAACGTCAGTGCCATGAAGACCAGGCTCAGCCCGACCATGTGCCAGGTGCCGTTCGCCTCGCCCGCGGGCACGAACTGGGGCAAGAAGGCGAAGAAGAAGATCGTCAGCTTCGGGTTGAGCAGGTTGATCAGAATCGCGGTGCGGATCACCGACCAGAACGAGGCCGGTGCGGTGTCGGCGTCGACATCGATCAGTGGCTGATCGCGGAAGGTTTTCCACGCCAGGTAGAGCAGGTAGGCGACGCCGAGCCACTTGATCGTTTGGAACGCGGTCGCGGAGGCGTTCAGAATCGCGGCGAGCCCCGTGATCGCGGCGACCATGTGCGGGATGACGCCGAGCGTGCAGCCGAACGCGGCCACGATCCCGGCCTTCGTTCCGCGTGAGAGCCCGGCGGCGATCGAGAACACCGCTCCCGTGCCGGGGGTGGCGACCACCACGAGGGTGGTCAGCAGGAATGCAATGCTCATCGTCGTCCTTTGAGAGTCGTTGCTTCCGCACAGTACCGCGTCTATGGGCCGCGCCCGTTGCCGATCTGCTTTTGCAGGTTCCCTCAGTCGCTCGACACTGATCGTCACCGGTCCCCGTCGCCATGGGCTCGCAACATCGCTCCTCGCGCGCGCAGCGCAGCCACGAGATGCCATGCCTGCAAGGTGAAGGCCGCCACCGCTAAAGAGCCCACACTGTTGCCCCCAGCACCGGCGGGCGCCCGCTCGGGCGCTCAGCTCACGAAGCGGATCGCGATCGGGTACTGGTACCACTCGCCCCGACCGGCCTTCACTGCGGCGATGATCGGGAACACGATGCTCAGCACGACGACGACGATGACGACGAAGATGCCGATGAACACGAGAGTCAGCAGCCCGCCGGCGATCGCGGCGATGAGCATCGTGAGCTGGAAGTTCAGCGCCGTGGCGGTGTGCGCGCGCGCGAACGGCCCGCGATCCTTCATCACCAGGTATCCGACGAGCGCGGCGATCCAGCCGAAGAAGATGCCGCCGAGGTGGGTGAGCACGGCCCACGTCTTCTCGTCGGAGGGGTTCATCGGCTGCGGCTGCGATCCGCCGTACGGCGGCGGGTAAGGCGGGGGCGGGGGCGCGGACATGGGATCCACCCTACGTCCATGCCGCGGCGCCCGACCTCGGGCACGTCAGGCGAGCCGGGCGACACCGCGCAGCACGGCCTCGTCGCGCAGCGGGACATACGTCGAACGGGTCGCGCGCGGGCGCAGGTGTCGCGGCATCCGCGACTCGTGGCGGTGCAGCGCCTTCGTGATCGACTCCAGCTGCGCTCGCATGTCGTCCTCCCTGTGTCGCGCCCTTGTCCAAGAGACGCACCGCGCCGCGTTCCATGACGCGGGTTCGCAGAAAAAGAGCGGGCGGATGCCGCCGTGATACCCCGGGCACGGCCATAGGGCCAGGGGCCGGTCACGGGTTCGCGAACTCGAGGTCAGGGCCGGACGAACAGGTATCCGCGCTCGTCGTCGAACCCGCCCACGACGAGGCCGTCGGCGAGCAGCGCGAGGAACCCCTCGCGCACCGTCACGCGCCACCGCGACGCCCGAACGGGGTCTTCGGCGCGCAGTCGCTGGATGTCGGCCGGCACCGCGACGGTCGCGAACACCCGCTCGGCCGCGGGCGTCGGCACGGGCGGAGCGGACAGCGCCCACGACACCATCAGGCGGTCGGACTCGTCGCCCCGGTTCACGCCGTCGTCCATCGGTCCGTAGTGGTTGACGAGGTACTCGGTCGCGCGAGCGCCGAGCACGACGAGGTTGAAGTGGGCGTTGCGCGCCACCAGCGGGTCGAACGTCCACGTGATGCGCGCGACCCCGCGCTCCAACGCCCACGCGCGCTGATGCCGCTTGATGAGCCGGCCGAGCCCCCGGCTCTGCAGCCCGGGGAGCACGCCCGTGATGTGGGAGTGCATCGAGCGCTCGCCCGGAGCGGCGAAGAACGCGACGGACGCGCCGATGACCCGACCTCGGTCGTACAGCCCGACCGCGTAGTTGCCGGAGTGCGCGAGCGCGCGCAGCAGGTTCGGCGGCATCCCGCTGCGGTCCCCGCCCCACACCTCGGAGAGCACCGCGGCCGCCGCGAACACCTCGGCGACGGTGTCGAGCGCGCGGATCTCGATCCCGGGCGGCGTGGTCGCGTCCGACGAGGCGTCGCCCGGCAGCTCCTCCATGCGTTCACCCTAGCCGCGGCATCCGCGTCCTCATCCCGCCGATAGCCTGGAGGGATGGCATCGAGGGACGAGGAGGCGCGCAGGCGCCTGTCCCGGATGCCGCCGCAGGGCGCGATCGTCGCCGTCCTCGCGGTCGCGGGGCTGGCGGCGTCCTTCATGTTCACGCTCGTCGTGCCGATCCAGGCGAAGCTGCCCGAACTGCTGAACGCCAGCCGCGAGGACACCGCGTGGGTGGTCACCGCGACGCTGCTCGCCGCTGCGGTGATCACCCCCATCGCGGGTCGGCTCGGCGACATGTACGGCAAGCGCCGCATCGTGCTCGCGCTGCTGGCGCTGCTGGTCGTCGGGTCGGTGGTCGCCGCGACGTCGACGGGCATCGTCGGCGTCATCGTCGGGCGTGCGCTGCAGGGCGCGGTCACGGGAGTCGTGCCGCTGGGCATCTCGATCCTGCGCGACGTGCTGCACGAGCGTCGCGTGGACACCGCGATCGCGCTCATCAGCGCGACGATGGGCGTCGGCGGCGCCCTCGGCATGCCGGTCAGCGCCTTCATCACGCAGAACGGCGACTGGCACGGTCTGTTCTGGGTGTCTGCGGGGATCGGCGCGACGGTGTTCGCGCTGGTGCTGTGGATCGTGCCGGTCAGCGTGCTGCGCACCGCGGGCCGCTTCGACTACGTCGGTGCGGCGGGGCTCAGCATCGGCCTCGTCGGCGTGCTGCTCGCGATCTCGCGCGGCAACGAGTGGGGGTGGATGTCGGCGCCCGTCGCGGTGTGCGGGCTCGGCGGCATCCTCGTCCTGGTGGTGTGGGGCTGGTACGAGCTGCGCATCGCCCAGCCGCTCCTCGACCTGCGCATCGCCGCACGGCGGCCGGTGCTGCTCACGAACATCGCCTCCATCGCGATGGGCTTCGCGCTGTTCTCGTCGAACGTCGTCTACCCGCAGATGCTGGAGCTGCCCGTCGAGACCGGCGGCTTCGGCCTCACGCTCCTCGGGGCGAGCCTCATCGTGATGCCGGCGGGGATCGTGATGATGCTGCTCTCTCCGTTCTCGGGGCGGCTGGCGCGCACGGTCGGGCCGAGGCCGCTGCTCGTCCTCGGCGCGATCGCGCTCATCTGCGCCTACGGCTTCACGCTGGTGCTGTCGAGCGAGGTGTGGCACCTGTTCGTCTCGAACGTGCTCATCGGTGCGGGAATCGGGTTCGGCTACGCCGCGATGCCGATGCTCATCATGCGGTCGGTGCCGCAGACCGAGACGGGCGCCTCGAACGGACTGAACGCGCTGTTCCGCTCGCTCGGCACGAGCACCGCCGCCGCCGTGATCGGCGCCGTGCTGGCGACGTTCGTCGCCGACTTCGACGGCGTCCGGGTGCCGACGGCGCACGCCTTCCGGCTCTCGCTGGCGCTCGGCTGCGCGGCCGCGGTCATCGCCCTCGCGGTGGCCCTGTGCATCCCCCGCGCGCGCGACCCGCACGAGTCGCGCCCCTCGCTGCCGGAGTGACCGGCGGTTCAGGGTCGCCGGGCGCACACTCCTGAGGAGATGGACACAACTGAGGAGCGAACGCGCGGAAAAGCTCCTCGCTTGTGTCCATCTCCTCGGTTGTGAACACGTCGGCACGTCTGCGCGTCTGCTGACGGCGGGCCGGCGCGCTCAGGCCAGCTCGGCGAACGTCTCTGCCACCCAGTCCGCGGTCCACTGCGAGACGTACGGCAGGTTGTCGAGCCCGATGTGCTCGGCGCCGCCCTCCTCCTGCGTGAAGATGCGCAGCTCGCGCTTGGGCGAGTTCACGGCGGCGGCGTACTCGTCGTACGCGTACGACACCGGGATCTGACGGTCGCCCTCGCCGTGCGTGACGAGGAACGGCACCGTGATGTTCTCGACGACCCCCTGCAGCCGCATGTTCTTCGTCTTCTCGATGAAGTCGTCCATGCCGTCGGCCCCGAACACCCAGTGCACGTGATCCCAGTAGTGCGGCACCGGGTTCTCGCCCTCGCGGCGCCGGCGCGCCTCCTGCACGGCCGCCCAGTCGTAGTTCGCGCCCCACGCCACGGCGAGCGCGATGCGCTTGTCGAACGCGGCGGCGCGCGGCACGTAGTAGCCGCCGAGCGACCAGCCCACGAGGCCCACCTTGGCCGGGTCGACGTCGAACTCGTCCGCGTGCTCCTCGATCCAGTCGAGGGTGGATGCCGCCCACACCTCCGTGTCGTAGCGGGCGCGCAGGCCCCGCATGCGCAGCGCCTCGCCCGACCCGGGCGGATCCATCATCAGCGTCGAGATGCCGCGCTGGGCCAGCTGCTGCGGAAAGCCCGACGTGTACATCATCTCCTTGGTGGAGTCCAGGCCGTTCCACATCACCACGAGCGGATGCGGTCCGTCGCCGGGCGCGCGGTAGACGTAGCCGGGCAGCGCCGCGCCCGCCGGCGCGTCGTCGCCGCGGTAGGGGATGTCGACGGCGGTGAGCGGGACGCCGCCGAGCTCGACGTGCTTGAGGAGCAGGTCGATCGACTTCTGGTAGGCGGCCCTGCGCCCCTCCCACTTGGGCGACTGCAGGCGCTCGGCCTGCGACGTGTACAGCGCGGCGCGGTAGTACTTCTCCGCGGCGCCGAGCCGCCAGCCGCGCGCCTCGTCCTCGTGCGCCGAGGCCAGGATGCGGTCGGCGACGGCCTGCCACGAGCCGTAGAGCAGCTCGGTGCCCACGTCGTCGCCCTGCTCGGACGCGGCGAGCACCGGCCTCGACGCCTTGTCGACGTCGTCGATCAGGCCGCCGTTGTTGAGCGTCGCGACGACCGACATGCTCCAGACGTAGTTGGCGGGGAAGTACATGTACACGGGGACTCCTAGGAGGTCTCGGGACGCACCGCGTCGGACAGGAACGTGGCGACGCCGGAGAGGAACTGCCCGCCGTCGACGCCGATCTCCGCGCCGGTGACGTACGACGCGGCATCCGACAGCAGGAAGACCACGAGGCTCGCGACCTCCTCGGGCTCGCCGCCGCGGTGAAGCGGGGCGATCCGCACGTTCGCGTCGCGGAAGGCGGCGGGCGCGCTCGCCGTCATGTCGGTGCGGATGTAGCCGGGGTGCACGATGTTCACCCGGATGCCGCGCGGCCCGAGCTCGGTCACGCACGAGTGGGTGAGTCCGCGCAGCGCCCATTTGCTCGTCGTGTAGGCCGCCGTGTAGTGGCCGGTCAGGCCCGCCGCCGAGCCGATGTTGACGATCGACGAGCCCTGGCCCATGAGCGGCAGCAGCGCCTGGATGCCGAGCATCGGCCCCGTGACGTTGACGGCCAGCACACGGTCCCAGTCGGCGCGCTCGACGCCGCCGATGCGCACGCGGTGCGTGACCCCGGCGTTGTTGACGAGGCCCTTGAGCGCGCGGCCGCCGAGCGAGTGCGCGAGCGCCGCCCACTCGCCCTGAGACGTGACGTCGAGCCGGCGGTAGGTCACCGTGCCGGGCAGGGATGCCGCGGCATCCAGCAGTTCGGGAGCGTCGTCGCGGATGTCGGCGGCCACGACGTCCGCCCCCTGGCCCGCCAGCAGCAGCGCCTCCTCGGCGCCCTGACCGCCGGCCGCGCCGGTGACGACGAACAGCGCGCCCTCGACGCCCGGGAGCCGCATGCCGGAGCCGTTCATGCCGTCACCGGGGTGCCGGGAGGGCCTGGCCGGTCGAGCATCTCGACGAGGTTGCCCTCGGGGTCGGCGACGAACGCCATGCGCACGCCCGACGCCGGCGACTGTCCGGGCGGCATGACCGGAGACGCGCCGGCGGAGATCAGCCGGTCGTACTGCGCGTCGACGTCGTCGACGCGCAGGCAGATGTGCCCGTAGCCCTGGGTCAGCACGTGCTCGGGGGCGCTCCTGGCCGGCGGCGGGTGGTGCGAGCCGGGGCGGTGCAGCAGCTCGATCGCCCACCCGTGCTCGGGGTGCACGAGGAACACGACGCGCAGCCCCACGGCCGGGATGCCGCCGGGCTCGCGCAGTTCGAGGCCCAACGCGCGCGAATACCACTGCGCCTGCGCGTCGAGGTCGGCGACCGACAGGCCCACATGATCGAGGTGCATCAGGCGTCTCCCTCCGGCCCCGGCGCGGGATCGCGCGGCCCGTGTCTCATCAGCGCGTCGTGCACGGCCGGCAGCACCGCCAGCACGTCGTCGCCGAACCGGCCGCCGACGAGCACGAACACGACGCGCGCGATCGCGTCGCCGCGGTTGGCCCACGCGTGGTCGGTGCCGCGCTGCACGACGATGTCGCCGGCGCGCGCGGTGACCTCGCTGTCGTCGAGGATCAGCGTGATCTCGCCCTCCAGCACGATGCCGTAGTCGATCGACTCGGTGCGGTGCACCGGGGACTGCAGACCTCGGTCGTCGAGATGGCCGGGCAGGAACTCGTTGATGCGGATGCGGGTGCCGTGCGTGGGCGGCGGCACCGTGAGGGCGCCGGCGGTGGGGTCTTCGGCGCCCGCCCCGATCACCGCGGGCGCCGTGGAGGTGACCCACACCTCGTGGAAGGCGACGCCGTCGTCGGGCAGCTCGCGCGTGACGGGCACCGGGCCGTCGCTGACGACCACCGACACGCCCTCGGCGTCGTGCCCCGTCACGATGCGGCGCGGAACGCGGAACGAGCCGCTCATGGCGCCGGCACCAGAGCAGTGAGGGCCTGCGCCATGACGCGGCCGGGGTCGGCGTCGGGCGAACCGGGGTTCTGCTCCCACTTCGCCAGCAGCAGCGACGCGTCCACGACGCCCTTGATCCGCGGGATGCGGCGCGCGTAGAACGCGGCCAGCTGCTCCTCCCAGTCGCCCTCCTGCGTGACGTGCTCGGCGAACAGCAGCGAGTCCTCCAGGCACTGCGCGGCGCCCTGCGCGATCAGCGGCGGCACGGCGTGCACCACCTCGCCGAGCGCGATCACCCGGCCGCGGTGCCACGGCGCGTCCACGAAGATCCACTCGATCTCCTGGAAGTTCAGGAACGTGTCGGGGCCGATCGACTCGCGGAGGTGATCGAACGGGCCGTGGAAGCCCGCCATCAGGCGCTTGACCTCCTGCCATCCCTCCACAGCGTTGTCGGCCCGCTCGGGGCGGCACAGCACGAAGACGTAGCACTGGTCGTCGCTGACCGGGGTGTAGCCGACCTTGTACGCGCCGCCGTCGTCTTCCAGCGGGTACGCGATGCCCCCTGTCATCTCCGGCAGCCGCGACGTGACGGCGCGCCAGATGCCGAGCCCGCTGGGCGCGCGGTCCTCGACGATCCCGAGCGTCGGGCGAGTGGGCGACTTGATGCCCTCGGCGATGACGATGGCGTCCCACGTGCCGGTGCTGCCGTCGGAGAGGACGGAGGTCGCGGTGTCGCCCTCGGTCTGGTACGACACGAGCTCGAGCCCGAGGCGGATCTCGACGCCGAGCGACTCCGCCCGGCGCACCAGGATCTCGTGCAGATCGGGGCGCAACGCCCCGATCGTGGCGGGCAGGTCGTCGCCGCCGGTGCGCGGCGTCGGCAGCTCGGCCATGACGCGGCCGTCGGAGAAGTACAGCGTGACCGCGTTCTCGGCACGGCCGACCCCCAGCACCTCGTCGACCACGCCCAGCTCCTTGAAGACGCGCAGCGCGTTGCCCTGGATCGTGAGGCCGTGGCCCACGCGCGCCCACGCCCGCGCGCGCTCCACGAGCGTGGCCCGCACGCCGCGCTGCGCGAGGGCGATCGCCGACGTCAGACCGGTGAAGCCGCCGCCGACGATGAGCACGTTCCGAACCGACATCTTCGTCTCCCACTTCGCTGCGCACGCCCGTACCGGGTCGTCCTCGCTCGACGCTAGGCGCACGCGCGCGCCGGCCGCCAGTCACGGGGCACGATGCAAGGTATCCCGCGCGTGCATGGCGGCCCGGCATCCGATCGTCCTACTCTCGGGAGGTCGCACCCGTGCGCCCGGACCCGTGAAAGAAGGTCGACGATGACTGAGCGCCTCGTCTCCCACCTGCGCTACGCCGCGCTCGCCGTCCCCGGGTTCGAGGTCGAGCGGGACTTCTTCGTCACGCACTGGGGCCTGACCGAGGTGCACGCCGAGGACGGGCTCTCGTATCTCGCCGCCGAAGGGTCGACCGAGCCCTTCATCCTGCGCCTGCGCAGGGACGACAAGCGCATCGACCTCGCCGGCTTCGGCGTGCGCAGCCGCGCCGACGTCGACGCGCTCGCCGCCAAGCTCCGCGCCGAGGACGTGCAGTTCATCCACGATCCGCAGCCGCTCGCCGGCTTCGGCGGCGGCTACGGGTTCCGCGTGTTCGACGGCGACGGGCGGGCGCTCGAGTTCTCCACCGGCTACCGCACGCGCGAGGCCCGCAAGATCCGCGAGCGCGAGCCGATCCCGACGAAGCTCTCGCACATGGTCTTCAACTCGCAGCACCTCAACCAGACCGCGCAGTGGTACGTCGACCACCTCGACTTCACGATCTCCGACTCGCTCGTGCGGCCAGACGGCGTGGAGATGATGCACTTCCTGCGCTGCAACCAGAACCACCACTCGATCGCGGTCGCGATGGGGCCGCACCACTCGCTGCACCACCTGTCGTTCGAGATGCGCGGCATCGAGGAGTGGATGCGCGGCGCGGGCAAGATCCTGCGCTCGGGAGCGCGCATGATCTGGGGGCCGGGCCGCCACAACGCCGGCGACAACACGTTCGCGTACTTCCTCGACCCCGCCGGCAACACGATCGAGTACACCACCGAGCTGTCGATGGTCGACGACGACACGTGGGTCGCGCACCGCCACGACATCAGCCAGCTGTCGACGCAGGACCAGTGGGGGACGGCCCAGGAGATGAGCGAGCTCGTCGCGCGCGAGTCGTTCAACGACATCGACAAGGGCCTGTTCGTGGCCCCGCCGGTGTGAGCCGCACGGATCCGGAGGCAGGCACATGACACGCATCCACTTCGCCGCCGACCACGGCGGCTACGAGCTCGGCCGCGCGCTCGAAGCCCGCGCCGCCGCGGCGCGCTTCGACGTCGTGTGGCACGGCGCCGACGAGGTCGACCCGGGCGACGACTACCCCGTCTTCGCGGTCCGCGTCGGCACGTCGGTCGTGGAGGACCAGGACGCCGGCATCGACGCGTTCGGGGTGCTCGTCGTCGGGGAGCCCTCTGCGGGCATGGTCGCCGCGAACAAGGTCAACGGCGCACGGGCCGTCACGAGCAGCTCGCCGCGCGACGCGATGAACGCGCGCGCCGTGGTCGACGCCAACGTGCTCGTCGTCGACGGCGTCGCGTACGAGGAGTCGGCGTGGCTCGCCGTGCACGCGTTCGTGACCTCGCCGATGGAGCAGACCGTCGAGCGCGGGCGGCAGATCCTGCAGATCGAGGAGTATGAGAACGCGGGGACGATCGAGGGCTGGGCGGTGCAGCTCGAGCCGGAGCAGATCCTGCGCACGCACGAATGACGCGACCGGGCCGCACGCCCGAAGAAGGAGAGCGGATGTCTCGCGCAGCCCTGTACGACCGGACCGGCACCCCCGACGTGCTGTACGTCGGGGAGGTGCCGGATGCCGCACCCGCGCCGGGGGAGGTGGCGGTGCGCGTGCGCGCGGCGGGCCTGAACCCCGTCGACACGAAGCTGCGCTCCGGCTTCATCGGCTCGGATGCGCCGTTCCCGCGGCGCATCGGCTCCGACGTCGCGGGCACCGTCGAGGCGGTCGGCGACGGCGCCGTCTACTGGGACGGCACTCCCGTCGCCGTCGGCGACGAGGTGCTCGGGCGCGCGCACGGATCGGTCGCCGAGCGGGCGATCGCCTCGGCCGGCGAACTGACGAGGCGGCCGGACGCGGTGCCCGTCGAGACGGCGGGCGGGCTGTGGATCGCGGGCCTGACCGCGGTGTCGTGCCTGGTCACCGTGCCGGTGGGGCCCGAGGACACGGTGCTCGTCGGCGGGGCGGCCGGCGGCGTGGGGCTCGTCGTGGTGCAGCTGGCGCGCGCCGCGGGCGCGCGCGTGGTCGGCACCGCGAGCGCACGCAACCACGAGCTGCTGCGCTCGCTCGGTGCGCAGCCGCTCGCGTACGGCGACGGCCTGGCCGAGCGCGCGTCATCCCACGGCCCGATCACCGCCGTGGTCGACTGCCACGGCCGCGGCGCGCTCGACGCGGGCGTCGCCCTGGGCGTGGCCGCCGACCGCATGGTGGCGATCGCCGCATACGCGGCGCTCGACGAGCTCGGCGTGCACAACGTGGAACGCGATGCCCGCACGGCCCGGAACCTCGCCGGCCTCGCCGACCGCATCGCCGCGGGCTCCCTCGTGCTGCCGGTCGCGGCGACGTACCCGCTCGACGACGTCGTGGCCGCCTTCGCCGCGCTCGACGGCGCCCACGCGCCGGGCAAGATCGTCGTCACCGCCTGAGCCCTCGCGCCCCTGCGGCGGATGCCGATAGGAGGCATCGCCCGCTCGGCGTGGCCGGCGGCATCCGGTTTCCGTACCGTGAGTGCGTGGGGATCGACCCCGACGACGACGCCCGGAAAGGAACACCCCATGGCCTTCGTATGCAGCGCCACCTGGACCGCCAAGCCCGGTGAGGAGCAGACCGTGCGCGACGCGCTGGAGAAGCTCTCCCCCGCGTCGCGGGACGAGCCGGGCAACCTCTACTACCAGGCGTACCAGAGCCCCGACGAGCCGAACGTCTTCCGCATCTTCGAGGTGTACGCCGACGAGGCCGCGTTCACGGCGCACGGCACCTACCCGCACTTCGAGCAGTGGGCGCTGGGGCAGGCGATCCCCGCTCTCGATACCCGTCAGCGCGACTTCTACGAGACGCTGGACTTCTGACGTGGCGCGGTACGCGCGCTACGTGGGGCCCAACGGCATCGTCCACACCGGGCGCGTGCAGCACGGCCGCCTGCTCGACGTGCCCGGCGACCCCGAGGTCCTCGATCTGCTCAACGGGCCCGACCACGTGCGGCGCGACCTCGACGTGCGCGGCGGCCGCTACCACAAGCTGCCGATCGAGGACGCCGTGTTCGCGGTGCCGGTGCAGCCGCGCGCGATGCGCGACTTCCTCGTGTTCGAGGCGCACATCGCCGGCATGAAGAAGACCGAGGGCGGCGACGGCAGCGTGCCCCCGGCCTGGTACGAGGCGCCCCGGTTCCTCTTCATGAACCCGTGGTCGGTGGTGCCGACGGGCGCCGACATCCCGATGCCTCCCTTCACGCAGCGGCTCGACTTCGAGCTGGAGGTCGCGATGATCGTCAAGCACACCGTGCGCGACGTGCCGATCGAGCAGGCTCACGAGCACATCGCGGGGTTCTGTCTGCTCAACGACTGGAGCGCGCGCGACATCCAGGCCCGCGAGATGAGCGTGGGCCTCGGGCCCTCGAAGGGCAAGGACTTCGCGAACACGCTCGGCCCGTGGCTGACCACCCCCGACGAGCTGGAGCAGTACCGCGAGGGCGACCGCTACGCGCTGGAGATGTCGGTCGCGATCAACGGCGAGGTCGTCGGCACCGACAACCTGCGCAACATGTCGTGGTCGTTCGAGGAGCTGCTCGTGCACGCCTCGCGCGACGCGTGGGTCGGCGCGGGAGACGTGCTCGCGACCGGCACGGCGTCGCAGGGCGCGCTGAGCGAGCGCTGGGCGCGGGCGGGCGGCGAGCTCGTCATCCCGCCTCTGCGGGTGGGGGATGTCGTCACGATGACCGTGGAGGGGCTCGGCACGATCGAAAACCGCATCGCCCCGACCGCGAGCCCCGGCCACACGGTGCCGCCGGCGCGGCGCACCTACGGGCCGGACCGGCTCTGACCCCCGGCACCGCCGGCCTCGGCCGCAGCCGGCCATTGCGCTCTGGCCGCTTCCAGCAGCCGCTCGCGGAACCACACGTGCGCGGGATCGCCGTCGTGGCTTTCGTGCCACCAGAGCTTGAGGTCGATCGGCACGCGACCGAAGGGAGCCTCGACCCCGATCACGCCGTTGACGGGTCCGAGCCGCTCGGCGAGCGCGCTCGGCACGACAGCCACGAGGTCCGTCCCCGCGACGATCGACGGCAGCGGCAGGAAGCTGCCCGCGGTCACGCGCGGCTCACTGCGGTCGACGCCGAGCTCGCGCAGGCGACGATCGGCGGGGGTGAAGTGGAGCCGGCCGAACTGGGCGACCGCCTGCGGCAGGGCCACGAACGCCTCGAACGACAGGGCGCCGTCGACGAGGGCGGGGTTCGCGGGATCGATGAGGCACACGTAGTGGTCGATGACGACGTCGGCGCACTGGCCTTCGACGCCGATGCCGGCGACGGTGATGACGAAGTCGTGCGTGATCAGCTCGCGCTCGCTCTCCATCGGGCGCTCCGGCAGCGGGACGACATCCACCTCCATCTCCGGCGCCTGCTCGAGCACCGAGGCGAGCACGGAGTGCAGGCGCATGGCTCCGTAGTCGGTCATCATGATCGTGAAGCTGCGTCGCGACGAGCCCGGGTCGAACCTCGTCTCCCCGCCGAGCACGTGCTCGATGAGCGGCAGCGTCTCCTGCACCTGCGGAAGCAGCAGGCGCGCGAGCGGCGTGAGCTCGTAGTCGCGGCCGACCCGCACGAGCAGCTCGTCGTTGAAGACGGTGCGCAGCCGGGCCAGCGCGGTGCTCATCGACGACTGCCCCATCTGCACGCGCTGCCCCGCGCGCGTGACGTTCGCCTCCTCCAGGAGAGCCCGCAACGGCACGAGGAGGTTCAGATCGTAACCGACGCTGGCCATGCATGGATGCTACCCCCGCACAGCCGCGGTGACCGTGACGCGCCGCGAGCGCGCGATGCCGGGACCGGCATCCCCGCGACCTCGTGGGGGGCTGTGCCCCGTAACGTGGACGGCGATGACCTCCTCTGACAGCCCCGCCTCCGACGCCCGCCCCCCTGACATCGGCGCGCAGGCCGGTCGGGGCCTCGCCGCGTCTGCGCTCGTGACGATGGGCGCCCTCACGATGCTGGGGCCCTACAGCACGGACGCGTTCCTGCCCGCTCTGCCGCAGATCTCCGTCGAGTTCGCCGTCTCGGGGGGCTCTGCCCAGCTGGCGCTGACCGGCATCACGATCGGGATGGCGGTCGGCCAGTTGTTCGCCGGGCCGCTCTCAGACGGGTGGGGGCGCCGTGGCCCGCTGCTGGCCGGCAGCGCCGCGATGGCGCTCGCCTCGGTGGGGGCGGCGCTGGCCGACAGCATGCTCGCGCTCGTGATCTGGTGCAGCGCGATCGGGCTGTCGGCCTCGTTCGGCGGGGTCGTCAGCCGTGCCGTCGTCTCGGACAGCGTCACCGGCCCCCGCCTCGTCTCGGCGTACGCCGTGCTCGGCACGCTCGTCGGGATCGGCCCGGTGATCAGCCCCACGATCGGCGTCGTGCTGATGACCGTGTGGGGGTGGCGCGGGATCTTCGTCGCCCTCGCCGTCATGGCCGCAGCGTGCTTGGTCGCTCTCGTCTTCGCCGTGCCGGAGAGCCTGCCCGCGCCGCGGCGCGTGCAGCATCCGCTGCGCTCGCTGCCGCGCAACACCGTCGTCGCCGTGCGCAAGCCCACGTATCTGAGCGGGGCGGGGCACATGTGCTTCGGCTTCGCCGTCATGTTCGCCTACATCGCGGGCTCGTCGTTTCTCGTGCAGTCGGTGCTGGGCCTTTCGGCGGCGGTGTATGCGGTGATGTTCGGCCTCAACGGGGTGGGACTGATTCTGGCCGGGATCATCACGGCACGCCTGTCGCGCCGCAGGAAGGCCCACGACATCATCGCGATCGGACTGACCATGCAGGCGACTGCCGCGGTCCTCGTGCTCACGACGGCGCTGACCGGCACGGTCAGCGCCTGGACGCTGTTCCCCGCGCTGACCCTCATCGCCGCGAGCATGGGCTTCGTCTTCGGGCCCTCCACCTCGATCGCCCTGCACGGCCTGCAGCACGTCGCCGGCACCGCTCTGGCCGTCGCCGGCACGGTGCAGTTCGTCTTCGCCGGCATCGTCGCACCGCTCGTCGCGATCGGCGGCGAGCGCAACCCCGTGCCGTTCGCCGTCATCGTCGCGATCGGCACGGCCCTCGGCTGGGCGTGCTGGGCGGCCTTCCGACCCGCCGCGCGCTCCGCCGGCCTCGCTCGCTGACGCATCCGGCGCGCATCCGGCGCGCGCCCGGCATACGTGGCATCGCGTCGGCGATGCGCACGACGCGCGATGCGCGGGCCAGGATGGGGGAAGGTCTTCCGGCTCGAGGAGGAGAGAGATGGGACGTCACGACGGCAAGGTCGTGCTCATCAGCGGCATCGGCGCCGGGATGGGCAAGCGGGCCGCCCAGCGGTTCGCCGCGGAAGGCGCGAAGGTCGTCGGATGCGACCTGGACACGACGAAGCTCGACGCGGCCGTCGCCGAGGTGCGCGACGCGGGAGGCGAGATCACCGGCTTCACCGTCGACGCCGGCGACCCGCAGCAGGTGTCGCAGTGGATCGACGATGCCGTGGCCGCCTACGGCGCGATCGACGTGCTGTACAACAACGCGGGTTGGCAGGCGCCGTTCCGCACGATCGACGAGCTGTCGATCGAAGACTGGAAACGCAACATCGACCTCGAGCTCAACCTCGTCTTCTACGCCGTGCACTACGCCTGGCCGCACCTGAAGGCGTCACGGGGCGTCATCGTCAACATCGGCTCGATCGCCGGCATCCGCGGCGTCGAGTTCATCCCGCAGAACGTGCACGGCACGGCCAAGGGCGGCGTGATCAACCTCACCCAGCAGCTCGCCGTCGAGGGCGGGCCGTTCGGCATCCGCGCCGTGTGCATCTCGCCCGGGTTCATCGTGACCGAGGCGACCGCGTTCCTCGTCGACGACCCCCCGCCCCCGCTGAAGCAGACCTGGGACCGCATCCCGCTGCGTCGCGTGGGGCACCCCGACGACATCGTCAACGCGGCCCTGTTCCTCGCCAGCGACGAGGCGTCCTGGATCACCGGCGTCAACCTCGTCGTCGACGGCGGCGGGTCGGTCCTCGGCTGACCGCTCCGAGCTCTGGCCGTCGTCATAGGCTGTGCGGGGTGAGCCATGCAGACGAGGTGTACGCGCTCCTGCGCGCGCGGATCGTGTCCTTCGAGCTGCCGCCGGGCTCCCGCATCAGCGAGCGCACCGTCGCGGCATCGCTCGGGTACGGCCTGACGCCGGTGCGCGACGCGCTGGCCCGTCTCGAGCTCGAGAGGTTCGTCGAGTCGATCCCGCGGGTGGGAACGCGCGTGACCCGCCTGGGCGTGTCGGACATGCTGGAGATCCTCGACAACTGGGCGGTGCTGTGCGCCGAGGTCTACTGGCAGGCCGTGGGGCGGCTGACCCCGGAGCAACGACGCGAGGTGATGGCCCTGGGCGGCCGGACCGAGCAGCTTCGGGCCGCATCCACGCCGGAAGCGGGCGGGTGGACCTCGCCGGTCTCGGCCGCCTACGAACTGCTCGCGACGGCGTCGGGCAACCGGCGGCTGCGCGACATCGCGATGCACGCCGAGGCGGAGATGCAGCGCGTCTTCGCCCTGCTGGACCTGGCTCCCGACGCCCGTCAGGGTCTGCGTGACGTCGGGCTTCCCCCGTTTCCCTCTCTCGACCCGGACCGGGTGGACGAGGACGTCGCCTCGATCACCGACTTCCACCGGCGCACGCGCCGGCTGATCCTGCGCTTCGCGGCGCACTGGCCCGACCCCGAGCCGCGGCCGCAGATCGGACCCTCCAGCCGCGACTGAGGGCGCCGGGCGGATGCCGCCGCCACCCGATGTCAAGCGAGTCTTCCCGATGGCAGGAATCGTCTGCCGCGCAGTTGCTCCGCCGGAATGCGAGGAAGAGCATGATCCTGCAATTGCAGAATTCATCGTCGGTTATGGCGCCATCGTGTGGCTGATTCTCGACTTCATGGAGGACGCAGCCAAGGAACATCGACCAATGGAGTTCGAAGGAATCATGAACGAGCAACAGCAACACCGCCCACCCCTCACCCGCCCCCTCAGCCTGTGGCGGCGTCCGCTGATCGGCGTGACGACGACGATCGTGGCGGTGGTCGGCGTCCTCGTGCCGTCGGCGGTCTTCGCGACACCGCAGCACGCCACGACGGGGGCGAGCGTCGTGGCGACGAACACCGTCGTGACCGAGGACGAGACATCCGTCATCACGCGAGACGAGATGACCCAGATCGTCGACGACCTCTTCCAGTCGATGCAGGACAAGGACTGGGAGAGCGTGCCGACGGCGCAGCTCTACAAGGCGACCGAGAACGCGCACGCCGCATCGCTGGAGATGATGACCTCCTTCCGCACGTTCGCCGAGGTCGACGACGCAGCCCTGCTCGCGATCGACACGGTCAACGGCCAGGCGTACTTCGCGACGTCGGCCAGCGAGGGCAACGACGACACGAAGGCGATGCTGTGGGGACGGATCAAGGTCGTCGACGACGAGATCACCGAGCTGGAGCTCTACATCAACCGCTCCCGCGGCGACCACGGATACTCCTTCGGGTCGACGGACCTCGCCTCGGTCTACTACGACGTGATGAACCCGCCGGAGGATCGCGTGCTGGCGACCCGTGACGAGCTGGAGACCCTGGCGCAGGCCGCGTACGACACGAGCGTCGACTTCACGCCGTCGGTGTCCTCCACGTGCGAGTTCACCGAGAACGGCACCTTCGTGGTCGATCCCGGCCCGGACGGCACGGGCCGCACCACCGAGCTGAACTGCGTGGGGATGCCCTCGACCCGCCCGGTCGATCTGAATGCCCGCGATGACCTCGTGATCGACGAGGACCTCGGCATCGTGGTCGTCGGCGCGATCGTGGCGGGGACGGTCTTCGGATACGGCACCGAGTCGGCCTTCATCCCCGACTCGATGACGGACGCGCAGGAGGCCGAGCAGGAGTGGATCGACAACAAGCTGGCGACCGATCCCGATGCGTCCATCCTGGCGCCGACTCCCGCCACGGGCGAGAACCTGCAGGTGCTCCAGTACTACGACAGCAAGCTGCAGGCGGAACAGGTCAACGTCTACCTGACCGGGCCGAACGAGACCTCCGCGTGGACCGTGGACGACGACTCGGACACCGGCGATGACGACTCGGACACCGACGACGTCACGATCGACACCACCACGGCGGTCACAACGCGCACGATCGGGTCGAGCCAGTACCTCGCCGTGACGGTGACGAACGACTCCGAGGTCGAAGCCGACATCACGGTGTCGACCACATACGGCGACAAGACGTTCAGCGACGTGCAGCCGGGCGCGTCGGTGAGCGTGCTGTTCAACACGAAGTCGTCGGACACCCCGACGGGCACGCTGACGGTCGCCGCCACCGGGACGGTGGACGGCGAGTCGGTGACGACGACCAACACGATCACGTATTGACGGCGATGGCGCCGGCGCGTACAGCGCCGGCGCCACCCTGACGCTGTTCGAATGACGCCGGTGAGGGCGGGAGGGCGCACGAGCGCTCTCCCGCCCTCACCGGGCGATAGCTGGTATGCCTCTCGGTGCCTTCATCCCGACCCGTCGCCTCCCTACTGTCGGTAAGCAACGGGCCGGTGCGTCCGCCGGTTGCCACGAGGCTGTGGCCCCACCCAGAAGGACCACGATCGACGATGACTCCCGACGCCACCAGCGCACCGATCTTCGACGGCCGGCTCGTGCTGCCCGGCGACCCCGCGTGGGAGGACGCCCGCGTCGGGCGCGTGTTCAACGGGCGCCGGCCCGACCGCCAGCCCGACGCCGTGCTCATCGCCGGCAGCGTCGAAGACGTGCGGCGCGGCGTGCTCCTCGCAAAGGAGCGCGGCTGGACGGTCGCGGTGCGCTCGGGCGGCCACGCGTGGGCGGCGTGGAGCGTGCGCGACACAGGGCTGCTCATCGACCTCGGCGCGCTCGACGACATCTCCTACGACGACGAGACGCACATCGTGAGCGCGGGCCCCGCGGTCAAGGGCGGCGAGGTGCTCTCGCCCTACCTCGAACAGCGCGGCCGGTTCTTCAACGGCGGCCACTGCCCGACCGTCGGCATCGGGGGGTTCCTGCTGCAGGGCGGCCAGGGCTGGAACCAGCGCGGCTGGGGGTGGGCGGCCGAGTCCGTCGTCGCGCTCGACGTCGTCACCGCCGACGGCGAGCTGGTGCGGGCGGCCGCCGACCAGAACTCCGACCTGTACTGGGCCGCCCGCGGCGCGGGCCCCGCGTTCCCCGGCGTCGTCGTGCGCTTCCACCTCAAGACCCGCGCGCTCTTCGGAGCGCTCGCGCACACCGTGCACGGCTACGAGCTCGACGACTTCGCCGAGGTCATGACGTGGATGTACTGCGCACACCACCGCATCCCCGACAACGTCGAGATCGTGTGCGTGTCGGTGCCGGTCGACCTGCCCGCCGGCTCGCGGCGCCTGTTCCTGGTCACCGGCGTCGCCTTCGGCGACGACGCCGCGCACGCGCGCGCGTCGCTCGCCGAGTTCCGCACGTGCCCCGTCATCGACCGCGCGGTGTTCGTGCAGGATGCCGCCCCCTCCACGCTCGCGCAGCAGCGCGAGGAGCAGGTGCGCCAGAACCCCGAGCACTGGCAGTACATCTGCGACAACGCCTGGATCGACGGCGAGGACACGCCGGAAGGCGTCGCGGCGATGGTGGAGGGCATCCGCCCGCTCTTCACGACGAACCCCACCGAGCGCGGCTTCGCGATCTGGATGAGCAACGCGCCGCGGCGCGACCTGCCGGACATGGCGTTCTCGCTGCACACCGACGCGTACGTCGCCGCCTACACCGTGTACGAGGACCCCGCGGAGTACGCGCGCAATCGCGCGTGGGTCGACGCGGTGTTCGCGCACGCCGAGCCGGTGACCGCGGGGCAGTACCTCGGCGACTCCGACATGACGAACCGGCAGCTGCGGTTCATGGCGCCGGAGAACTGGGCGCGGCTGCAGGAGATCATCGCGGCCCGCGACCCCGACGGCCGGTTCCACCGCTACCTCGCCGCCGACGGCGACCGACTCAACGTCAACCACTGGGAGCGCCGGTGACGCGAGAGGGGGCGTCCCGCGCGGGACGCCCCCTCCGTGCCGATCCGGGTCAGCGGCCGACCGTGAGCACCACGTCTCCGGTGTAGGTGGTGCCGGCGACGAGCTTCGTCACGACGCCGTCGACGGTGAGCGTCACGCTCTTGCCCTTGGGCGCTGTGATCGACGAGCCCTTCTCCACCGTCAGGCTGGACAGGTACGAGGTGCCCGTCACGGTCCACGTCGCGTGGTCGGTCAGCGACACGATGATGCCGTTGTTGACCACGGGGCCGACGGTGTTGGTGACGACCCCGAGCAGACGGTAGTCCGCCGAGGTGATCGTCGACTGCTCGTGCAGCGCCGTCGAGGCCGACACCACGCCGGTCAGGTCGGCGTCGTCGAGGGTGAGCACGAGGTTGCGCGGCTGCGCCGTCCCCCTGGTCGCGACGTCGCCGCGGTAGGCGTTGTACACGTCGCCGCGCACGGCGATGTCGCTGAGCGTCGTCACCGCGTCGGTGGTGTGCACCGCCGACACGTCGAACGACTCGTCCTTCACGACATCCGCGGTGTTCTCGGTGAACACGCCCGTGTTGGCCATGCCGTTCTCCGCATCGGGACCGGGGTCGTCGTTGTCCATCAGCTGGTACAGCACGCCGCCGGTCGTGGCGATCTTCGCGCCGTCCGAGCCGTCGACGACGACGGTCGCCTGCTGGCCCTTGTTGAGGAACACCGTCTCCCGGGTCTTGACCGTGGTCTTGCCCGAGATCGTCACGGTGCCCGAGTTGTGCCACATCCAGCCGAAGCGACCGGAGTCGATCGTCGTGGCCTTCACCGGCAGTCTGCGCAGCTCCTTCGCGGTCAGCCCAAGGCCGAGCGACTCGTTGAGGGCCGCGACGGCGGTCTTCGTGCTGTCGCCATAGGTCGCCGAGCCGCCCGTGACGATCGTGGCGTACGTGGCGACGTCGAAGTCCACACCGAGGAAGGTCTCCGTCGCGTCGCCGATGACGTACGTGCCGTAGCCGTCCTCGCCCGAGTTGCGCACGGTGCTGTTGATCGCCGAGAGCTTCATGTCGTCGCCGCTGTCCACCGACAGAGCGCCCCAGTTCTGGCTCGTGATCGACGAGGAGATGTAGGTGGCCTGGGTGTTCTCGCCGAGCACGTTCGTGGCGCGGTTGTTGCCGCTGATCCCCAGCATCCAGGGCGCGTCCTGCATGTACGAGAGGTTCACCGACGAGACGTAGTCGTCCGGCAGCACGCCGTCCCGTGTGCGGATCGTCGAGTTCTTCACGATGACGTTCGCGCCGTCGGTCGCGATGATCGCGGGGCGCACGGCGCCCTTGTTGCTGATCTTCGCGCCGTCGACGACGAGCGTGGTGTCGTCGCCCGAGCCGATGATGCCCGCGCCCATGCCGGCGAAGTCGCTGCGCCCGTTGCCGGTGAGGCTGATGCGGGGGTTGACGAGCGTGTAGTCGGCATCGACGACGTAGACGCCGTTGAAGGCCTCTCCGGTCGACGTGATCGACACGTTCTTCGCCGAGGTGGCGCCGGCCTTGCCCTGGAAGGCGGCGGCGACGGACTTGGCTGTGTCGACGCCGTCGCCGTCGACGTAGAGGGCCTGGCGGAAGTCGTAGGTGAGCCCGTTGAACAGGACGGGGTTCTCCTCGGCGACCGTGAGGACGATCCGGCCCCGGTACGAGCCGGGCTGGATGGCGGTCTCCGTCGCGCCGGTCGAGGTGACCTTCTGGCCGGTCTCGACGCCGTTCACGGTGAGGGTGAGGGTATAGCCCTCGGGCGCGACCAGCGCGCCGCCCTCCTCGATCCGCAGAGCCGACAGCACCGTCGTCTTCGTGATGACGGCGGTCTGATCGGCCTCGACCGTGAGCGATGGGGCGCGGTGGGCTCCGCCGGCGTGCGCTGTCGCGCCGAGCGCGCTCGGGGCTGCCTGAGCGACGGCGGCACCGCTCAGGCACAGTGCGGCACTGAGCGCGAACGCGCCAGTGCCCAGGAGGATCCGTCGACGACCGCGGGGGGTCGTCATGGAGGACATCGTCATTGATTTCTCCTTCGAAATGGATGGCGGAACGTCTGTGTCCCGACGATTTCAGTGAACCAGTCGCATCGACCAGGCAAAACCCTCGCGGATCGATTGCTGTCATCGATACCAACCATCGGCCCCGTTTATGAGAGCTTTCTCATCCCTTACCCCCCGGAAGGCGCCTCCGAAGCACAGGGACCGCCCCCCGCTCAACAGGACGCCGACGATACCTACCATGCGCACGCACGCATGAGCACCCGGATCGGGGGCGCCTTAGCGTGAACGCGCCATCAGCACACTCCGCACTTCTGCGGCGCGTCCATCAGGAAGGACAAAGATGTTCGACACGTTCACCACCGACCCGGCATTGCGCCGGCCACGGCCACGGTGCCGCCGGGCGCTTGCGCTCGTCGCCACCGTGGCCGCAGTCGGAGGCTCCTTCGCCTTCGTCCCGCTCGCCGCGCACGCCGACGACGACAGCGTGCTCACCGTCGCCGCCGGCGAAACCTACACCATCAGCGAGACCACCGCCTACGACGAGGTCGTCATCGAAGACGGCGGCTCGCTGGTCGCTCCGACCGGCTACTCGGTGACCCTCACCGTCGACGGCGTCGAGACCGGCCAGGCCTGGGACTCGATCGAAGACGTCGACGGCACGCTGCAGGCGGGCGACTACGTGAGCACCGGCGACGACGGCGTCGTGCTGACCGTCACCACGCTGCACGCGGTGACGGGCTCGAGCCTGACCTTCCCGATCCGCCAGGCCCTGTACGTCGATGCGGACGGCGTCAACTCCGACTACTCGGTGCCGGCGGCCCTGACGCTCGGCTCCACCCCCGGCGACTCCGCCGCCGACGGCCTGGACCTGCAGTCGACCGGCTCGACCTTCAACGGCGTCTGGGTCACGGGCACCGACTACTCGCTGACCGACTCGGACATCGCGCTGGTCGGCAACGGCCGCGACGACTTCGTCGCCGCAGGCTCGGCGATCACCGCCGACGACAGCGCCAACCTGACGATCGACGGCCTCGATCTGGACAACTCGGGCGTCGTGCGCACGGCGATCATCTCCGAGGGCGGCGCCAACGTCGTCGTGAAGAACTCGGACATCGACGTCTCGGGCGGCACGCTGCCCAGCGACTACGTCGCCAACGTCAGCCCCGACACGATGATCGCGGCTCCGTGGATGCTGGGCATCGAGGGCACGAACCGTGCCACGCTGCTGCTCGGCGCCAGCAGCAAGGCGACGTACGTCAACACGAGCGTCACGGCCGAGGACTGGGGCGCGCTGTCGACCGACTCGGGCTCGAACGTGAAGCTCACGGCGATCAACAGCGAGATCTCCACGCTCGACTCCGGCTACGGCACCTACCTGATCGGCTCGGCCGCCGGAGAGTACCTGGGCACCGACTTCGACGTCGCCAGCTACATCTCCATCTCGGCCAACGGCACCAACGTGCTCCACGTGGGCGACAGCACGGCCTCCGACGTCGCGGCGCTGAACACCTCGTACGGCATCGGCCTCACCGACGACGACCTCGCCGCGATCGATGAGCAGTCCTCGACGCTGACCTCGGGCAAGTACGGCTTCATGACCTGGGCGGGCAACAACACCGTCACGGTGGACGGCGGCACGACGGTGAACACCGCGAACGCGCTGTTCGAGGACAAGTCCCAGACCGGCACCACGACCTACAACGTGACCGGCAGCGACGACGAGTCGCCCTCGCTGAGCGCCGACAACGGCGTGATCGTGCAGGTCATGAACCAGGACGACCCGGGCCCCGGCGGCACCTACACCGACCCCACGAGCGTCACGCAGTCCACGACGGCGGAGACCCGCGCGAGCACCTCGCTGACGGCGCGGACGGACGTCAACCTGACGGACGCCGAGGTCACGGGTGACTTCTTCAACGGCGCCACGGTGTCGAAGAACCTGGTCGTCACGCTCTCGGGCAGCACGGTCGACGGTCGCGTCTCGACCACGACCGCGACGCACGCGGGCACGGTGAGCGAGGACACCTACACCTACATCGGCGATGTCACCAACACGGTGTCCGAGCCGATCAACGGCGGCGCGATCGTCTCCCTGACCGACGGCTCCACCTGGAACGTCACCGGCGACTCGTACCTGACGAGCCTCACCGTCGATGAGACCTCGACGCTCAACGGCGTCGTCACGGTCGACGGCACGGTCGTCACCCCGGTCGCCGGCACCACCTACACCGGCACCATCCTGGTGTCGGCGGCTCCGACGATCGACACCACCACCACGGTGACCGTCCTGGCGGTCGGCTCGTACAAGTACGTGACGACGAAGGTGACGAACGACTCCGACGTGACCGCGGACATCACCGTCTCGACGGCGTACGGCGACAAGACGTTCACGAGCGTCGCCGCAGGCAAGTCGGTGAGCGTGGCGCAGAACACCAAGTCGGCGTCGACCCCGACCGGCACGGTGACCGTGACGGCGACCGGCACGGTCGACGGCGAGGCGGTGACCACGACCACCACGACCGACTACTGAATCCCGAAGCCGGGGGCGGCGCGAGCCGCCTCCGGCGCCCACCCTCCCACCCAACCTCAACCACCTCAAAGGAGAGACCCATCATGAAGCGTTCAACCATCCACCGAAGACGACGGCGCCGCTGCGGAG
>JASGDZ010000031.1:0-3887 GCA_047606835.1 Microbacterium sp.
ACGACTCCCTGGTCGACGGCGGCATATGCGATGCGCGGGTCGCGGCGAGCAGCGTCCTGCAACGCAGCGCCGACATCGAGCTCCGGCTCAGCGGAGGGCGGTGGGCGCCCCGGCAGGTCGAGGTGCTCAATCATTCGCCGAGTCCCCAGGAACTTGCCCATGCGGTCCACGCGCTCAAGCCCGAGCGCGCGGACGGCCTGCTCTTCGTTATCGCTCGCGCCGGCGCCGCGTTGCAGGACGCTGCTCGCCGCGACCCGCGCATCGCATATGCCGCCGTCGACCAGGGAGTCGTCTCGTACCAGGGCGAGCTGCACCACGCCACGCGGAGGGCCGATGAGTCTGCGCGGTCGTCGGCCAGGCCGAGCTGGGCGCGCTGGGGCGCGCTGCGGCTGCTCACGCTCACCGATGCGCCGCTGACGCAATCGGAGATCGCCAGGAGGATCGGGCTGTCCCACGTCGCGGTCGGCAAGCAGCTGCCCGCTCTCGCTCCGCTGGCGGAGCGCGCCGCGGGCGGTTGGCGTGCTGTTGACCGCGGTCAGTGCTGGGAGCGATTCATGGCCGGCTACCCCGGCCCGCAGGGCCCTTGCCACGTTCTGGACTGCCACGGGCGACATCGCCGGCCAGCTCGCGCGAGTCGAGCGCGCCACGGCCGGCGAGGTGCTCGCGCTGTCCGGCGATGTCGCCGCCGACTTCTACGCGCCGTGGCGACGCCCGACCTCGATCGTCGCCTACGTGACGGGCCAGCCACCGCTGGAACGACATGGCCTCGTGCAGGTTCGCCAGGCGGAGGCGAGCATCGAGCTGCGTGCCGCGAAGGACCCTACGGCGCTGGCGCTGGCGCGTCACCGCGCGGGCCGTCTCTATGCCGACCCGGTGCTGGCGGCGTGGGACCTGGCCCGCGGGACCGGCGGCGACATACCGCCCGCCCTCGACGAGCTCCGGCACCGCGCGGTGGAGGGGTCCGCGTGGAACTGAGCCGCCGCGCCGAACTCGTCGCCGATGTCGCCGGAATCACGGCGGACCTGGACGCGCGCATCGTCGGCGGGCAGATGGCCGCACTCCTGCTCACCGAACCAGGGATGCGGACACCGCGATCACCACCGAAGTCGCCGGTTCCGGGAGCGTGCATGACCGCCTCACCGGCCACGATTGGGGACTAGTCAAAGACTTCGTGAATGTGAGAAGGTGGCCTGATAGGGCAGGTTCTCCGCCTCAAGAAAGCAGAGATCACATGAAGTCGAAGGCGATTCAGGTTCTCACGCTCGGTGCGATTGGCGTCATATTTCTTGCTCTGCCCGTCGCGGCAAACGCCACAGGCAGAAGTGTCGAAGAGCCCGCTGACGGGCCGGGTGCGTCCGAAGCAAGCGGGGTGGAACGCGCCGAGGATGGCATCAGCGACGAGGAACTCGAAGCGATGGCAGCCCAAGCCCAGGTACACGAAGTGCTCGACTCTGTGATGAATGCATTGGAACCCGAGGAGATCGCCGGATATGCAATGACCCGCATGCTGGACGACGACAAGGGGGCCATCGTCTATTGGAAGGGAGAACCACCGGCCGCGGTCCTCGCTCTCACCCAGAGGACCGACATGACTTTCGTCATCCAACAGGCTGCTTACAGCGAACTGGATGAGACGAGCATCGCTCGTCAGATCAAGGAGAATTGGAATCCTGATTGGGGGCGTTTCACCGGTGTAGGTTCGGTGGATGCTGAAGGAAGCATCCTGAAAGTGCTCTGGGACCCGACTGAGGGAGTCGCAGAAGACGACGTCAGGTCTGGCCTGCGCGACATTGTTCCCGAGATAGGCGATGCTCGGTTTGAAGAATCTTCCCTCTTTCTCGCTGACTCTCGTTGGGACGGTTCCAGCCCATGGAAGGCCGGTGCTGGTCTTGCCACAGGCGCAGGTGCTAGCAATACCATGTGCACTGTGGGTGCACCCGTGTGGAAGAACGATCACACCTATCTGCTAACTGCCGGGCACTGCGGTTCGCGTACGTTTACGGACGGCGACGGGGACGCCATCGGCACTACCATGCAGAATTGGTATGATTCGGACGTAGATGCGCAGTTGATCAACGCTCGGGCAAGCGTAGGACTCTTCTACGGAGGGTGGAGCAATTCACCTGGTCCAACGAAGGACATTAATGGCTTGCAGGATAATGCAATTGGGGACATTGTCTGTCACTCAGGCGCGAACTCTGGCGAAAGGTGCAGTCTCAAGGTCTTCGACTATTACTCGAATGGTGTCTTGAGGCATTGGCGGGCGAGCAATCCGACAAATCCTGCGGCTGCAGTTGCTGGAGGGGATAGTGGTGCTCCTGTCTATCATCGATCGGAGACCAACGCGCGTCTTCACGGCCTACTCATTGGGTACATTCTCCAGATTGATTGCGGATCCACTCCGATGCGACTTACAACGCATTGCGGACGGGACATAGTGTTCCTTGCTATTTCTACAGTGCTAACCAAGATTGGAGCTACGCTGAAGCACGTCTGAGTGTACGTTCATAAAGCACTATCGGTTGTATGCGGTGAGGATCCACCGCGAGCGTCCAGCCTCTTTCGTCACCAGCTTCTCGCGCAGACGTCGAACGTGTCGCTCCGTGAGGCCCGCGTCGCCGAGCATCGCGAGCATCCCGCCTCGCGCCTCCACCTCGGACAGCATCGCCCGCATGCTCTTCGGGTGCGCGCCCAGCGTGGGGCGGTCGCGCGCGGACCCGCTCGGCTCCGCGCGGGGCTCGGGGCTTGATCCCAGGAGCGCAGCGACGAGGGGCTTGAGCCGCGCCCGCACGCGGTCGAGGTTCGCGCCGGTGCGAGCGTAGTCGGCGACGATGTCCTCCGGGTCTGCGCCGAGCACCGCCAGCACGGCGGCGGCGAAAACGCCGGTGCGGTCCTTGCCTGCGGAGCAGTGGAACAGCGTCGCGCCCTGCGCCGCGGCGATCACCTCGATCGCGCGCACGATGCCCGCGCTCCGGGTCTCGGCCATGTCGGCGTACCAGCGCCCCACCTCGGCCGCCGTCGCTCCGCGCAGGAGCGCCGCGGCGAGCGCCTCCGGCAGCGCCAGCTGATCCGTCAGGGGAAGGTGGTGGTGTGCGACGGCGCGGGTCTGGAGGATGCCGCGACCGGTCGCCCGCAGCTCGTGCGCCGAGCGCAGGTCGATCACGTCCGTGAGCCCGCGCGCGACGAGGGCGTCGGCCTGGCCCGCGGGGATGAACGACACGTCGTCGCTGCGCCAGAGCAGGCCGTGGCGGAGCGTCCCGTCCGCGACCGCGATCCCGCCGAGGTCGCGGAGGTTGGCGAGTTCGGCGGGCGGCACGTGGAGCTCGCCGAGTCGGCGGCCGGTCACGTCACGCCCCGGCCCGGCGTGCGAACACGGCCCGCGCCCGTGCGTGGACCTCGTCGCCGCGCACCGCGGTGACCTCGACGCGCTCGGGGTCGCGGTCTTCGAGGAACAACGCGATCTCGTCGCCGACCCACGCCGGCCGGCGCCAGCGGATCTCGAACGAGCGCAGCGAGGCGGGGTCCCGTCCGCGCAGGGCCTCCCCGGCCGCGCGGGCGCCGGTGAGCATGCCGATCGCGGGGAGCCGGTCCAGGCCCGCGCGACGCGCCCTGGCGAGGTCGAAGTGCAGGGGGTTGAAGTCGCCCGACGCGCCCTGGTAGCGCACGGTCGCCGCGAGCGTGGCGCGCAAGACCGACCGGGGCGGACCCGACGGGCGCCCCGGTGCCTCTTCGCGCGCCGGCTGTTCCGCGTCGCGCATCGGCTCGTCGGCGTCGGCGCCGCCGTCGACCCCGGCGCCGCCTCCGGTCCCGACGCCTCCGAGCCGATGCGCGACGCGGAACAGCCGGCGCACGAGGATGCGCCGGGGCGCCTGCCGTCGGGTCCGCCC
>JASGDZ010000032.1:0-2827 GCA_047606835.1 Microbacterium sp.
CCGACGAGACGGCGATGGATCGCGCGCTCGCGCTGGCGCGCGATGCTCAGCGCCACGGCGACATCCCGGTCGGTGCGATCGTGCTGGATGCCTCCGGCACGACGCTCGGCGAGGGCCGCAACGAGCGGGAGGCCTCGGGCGATCCGACCGCGCACGCCGAGGTCGTTGCGCTGCGCGCAGCGGCCACAGCCCACGGTTCGTGGAACCTGGAGGGGTGCACGCTCGTCGTGACCTTGGAGCCGTGCCTCATGTGCGCCGGGGCGCTCCTGCAGTCCCACGTCTCGCGTCTCGTGTTCGGCGCGTGGGACGAGAAGGCGGGAGCTGCCGGCTCGGTGTACGACGTCGTGCGCGACCGGCGTCTGCCGTACCGCGCCGAGGTGGTGGCCGGAGTGCGCGAGCACGAGGCATCCGCCCTGCTGCGCGCGTTCTTCGACGCCCGCCGCTGACTCAGAGGCCGGAGACGAGCGGCAGCACCTCGGTGCCGAGGAACTCGACGTGCGCGACATCCCGCAGGTCCATGAGCTGGAAGTGCACGCGTGCGGCGCCGAGCGCCCGCAGCCGCGCGACCTTCTCGGCGACCTCGTCGGGAGTGCCGACGATGTTCACGCCGTTGCGGGCCCGATCGAGCGGGCGGCCCGAGGCATCCGCCCGCCGGGACAGCTCCGCCTCGTCGGCGCCCGCGATCGTCGGCAGGGCGACGGAGAGCTTGAGCGTCGACGGATCGCGGCCGATGCGCTCGCACGCGGCGCGCACGGCGGCGAACTTCTCCGCGATGACGTCTTCCGCGACGAAGCCGATGTTGAACTCGGTCGCGTACCGCGCGGCCAGCTCGGGCGTGCGCGTCGCGCCGCCGCCGCCGACGATCACCGGCATCCGCTCCTGCACGGGCTGGGGGAGCCCCGGGGCGTCGACCAGCCGGTAGTGCGCGCCCTCGAACGAGAACGTCTCGCCGACGGGGGTCTGCCACAGGCCGGTGACGATCGCCAGCTGCTCCTCGAACGGGCCGAAGCGCTTGCGGGGGAAGGGGATGCCGAGCGCGATGTGCTCCCGCTCGAACCACCCCGTGCCGAGGCCGAACTCGACGCGGCCGCGCGACATGACATCGACCTGCGCGACCTGGATCGCGAGGACCGCGGGATGCCGATGGGTCGCCGACGACACGAGCGTGCCGAGCCGGATCGTCGAGGTCTCGCGGGCGAGTCCGGCGAGGGTGGTCCAGGCGTCCGTCGGACCGGGCAGCGGGGACCCCGGCGCCATGCGCATGTAGTGGTCGGAGCGGAAGAACGCGTCGAACCCGGTGCGTTCCGCCGCCTGCGCGAACGCGAGC
Organism: Microbacterium sp.; assembly: GCA_047606835.1. Classification (GTDB taxonomy): domain Bacteria; phylum Actinomycetota; class Actinomycetes; order Actinomycetales; family Microbacteriaceae; genus Microbacterium. The sequence goes on from JASGDZ010000032.1 coordinate 1,328, forward strand.
TGGTCGTCGTAGGAGAAGCCCTCCTGGGGCTCGGTGAAGATCGTGAACTCCATGGGCACACTCTTCCAGCCTTCGGCGCGGGCACGAAATGCGCACGGGCACCGCCGGCCGGCGTGCAGAACTCAGTTCTCGGACTTGAGCACGATCGCGTCCGTCGACGGGCTCTGTCCGGTCGCGGGCCGATAGATGTCCGGCTCGAAGTACAGCGCACGCGCGATCGGCACGGCCGCGCGCACGCGCGCCTCGACGGCGTCGATGTCCGAGGCGACGGCCGCCAGCGGCTTGTCGCCGGGGAAGCCGAGCTTGGCGGCGACGAGCAGCTCGTCGGGGCCGAGGTACAGCGTCTTGATGTGGATGAGCTTGTCCACCTCAGGGCCGGCCTCGATCGCGCGCATGATCGCGTCGAGGTCGCGATCGTTCGCACCCTCGCCGACCAGCAGGCTCTTGGTCTCGACGCCGAGGACGACGGCGATGACGATCAGCAGCGTGCCGATCATGAGCGTGCCGATCGCGTCGAAGACCGGGTTCCCCGTGATCACGGTGAGCCCGACGCCGAGGAGCGCGAAGACGAGGCCCGTGAGCGCCCCGACGTCTTCGAGCAGCACGACGGGCAGCTCGGGCGCCTTCGCGTGTCGGATGAACGAGACCCACGACTGCCCCTTCGTGCGCACGTGGTTCGACTCGGCGACGGCCGTCCGCAGCGAGAAGGACTCGAGGCCGATGGCGATGAACAGCACGGCGATCGGCAGCCACCACCAGAGCTCGTCGAGCGCGTGCGGGTCGGTGAGCTTCTCGACGCCCTCGTAGATCGCGAACAGTCCGCCGACCGAGAACAGGATGATCGACACGACGAACGCGTACACATAGCGCTCGCGACCGTAGCCGAACGGGTGCTCGCGGTCGGCCTGGCGCTGGGCGCGGCGCCCGCCGAGCAGGAGCAGCAGCTGATTGCCGGAGTCGGCGACGGAGTGGATGGCCTCGGCGAGCATCGACGCCGAGCCCGACAGCGCCCATGCGATGAACTTCGCGATCGCGATGCCCAGGTTCGCCAGGAACGCCGCGATGATGGCCTTGCCGCCGCCCGATGCACTCATGCGTACGAGTCTAGAGACGCGGCGACGGGTGGGCGCCCTTCGCCGGCGGCGATGACCGGCGTCTTGCCTCACGTCAATAGGTCCGGATGAGGTTGGCGTTTGCCTCACGTGAAAGGTCCGCGTGGCTCAGGCGGCTGGGCGGGTTCCCTGGGTGCGGGCAGCGGCGAGGTCGATGAGTTGTTGCTGGATGCGGAGGATGCGCCGGGTGATCGCTGCGGGGTTCAGCTTCTCATGCTCGGCGGCCAGTCGTTCGGCGGCTGCGGCGTCGAGAGTGCCGGTGTCGAGGAGTCGTTGGTAGGGGGTCCTGGGCTTGTCGTAGACGCGCTTCTTCCGGCCCGCGCTGGTGTGGGTCCAGCTGGTCGCTTTCACGCAGGGCAGCAGGAAGTTCTTGCGTTTCATGACCAGC
>JASGDZ010000033.1:0-7487 GCA_047606835.1 Microbacterium sp.
AGGAACCGCGCCTGGTGCTGCGCGCGGGTCTCGGCGGGCAGGCCCGCATGGTACGGCAGGGCGTCGATGCCCTGCGCGCGCAGATGCTCGGCCGTCTGCTCCACGGACTTGCGGCTGAGCGCGTAGACGATGCCGGCCGCCTTGCCCGGTGGTCCGGCCGTCTTGCCCGGTGGTAAGTCCGCCTTTCCCGGTGGTCGAGTAGCCCCCGCAGGCGGCGTATCGACCGGTGGTTGAGTGCTGTCGCGAGGCGCCGGTGTGCCGACCGGTGGTTGAGTAGCCGCCACAGGCGGCGTATCGACCGGTGGTTGAGTAGCCGCCACAGGCGGCGTATCGAAACCGCGGATGAAGGCCACCAGCTGCCGCCGCGGATCGGTCTTCGCCTCGATGCGGTACTGGATGTTCGGCCGATCGAAGCTCGCCACGAAGTGCCGTGCGCCGTCGAGCCGCAGACGGGTCGTCAGCTCGCGGTGGGTCTCGCGCGTCGCGGTGGCGGTGAGCGCCATGCGCGGCACGCCCGGGAACCGCTCGCCGAGGTCGCCGAGGCCGAGGTAGTCGGGGCGGAAGTCGTGCCCCCACTGGCTCACACAGTGCGCCTCGTCGATCGCGATGACGCTCAGCCGGCCGCGCCCGAGCAGGGCCGTCGTCTGCGCGACGTTGAGCCGCTCGGGCGCGACATACAGCAGGTCGATCTCGCCGGCCAGGAACGCCCGCTCGACCCGGGCCCGTTCGGACGGCTGCTGGGTCGAGTTGAGATACGCGGCACGCACGCCGTTCGCCACGAGCGCGTCGACCTGGTCGTGCATGAGGGCGATGAGAGGGCTCACCACGAGCCCCGTGCCGGGGCGCACGAGAGCGGGCACCTGGTACGTGACGCTCTTGCCGCCGCCGGTCGGCATGAGCACGACAGCGTCGCCGCCGGCGATGACGTGCTCGACGATCTCCGCCTGGTCGCCGCGGAACGCGTCGTACCCGTAGACCTCGCGCAGCACGGCGAGCGGGTCGGCGCCGGTGAGGTCGCGCACGGGAACGGATGCCGAGGGCCGGTCGGGAACGGATGCCTGCGGCTGCACGGGAACGGATGCCGAGGGCCGGTCGGGAATGGATGCCGGCCGCTGGTCGGGAACAGATGCCGGCGGCTGGTCGGTCGGTGCGCCGTCGAACATGTCGGGAGGCGGCGCGTCGAGGTCGTCGGGCGGGGCGAGCTCGTCGGCATCCCACACGAGGTCGGCATACGGATCGCCGGCGAACGCTGCGGAGCTCATCGATCCAGGGTAGCCGTGGGCTCCGACGTCCGGCCGTTCCTGGCACCACGGCCGTGGACGATGCGGCCCGGCCGTGGCGCTGCGGCGCCAGTTCCCTGATGCGGCGCCACAGATCGGGGGCGCCACACCCGGAATCTGGCGCCACATCAGGAATCTGGCGCCGCGGCAGGAATCGGGCACCACATCAGGAATCGGGCGCCGCGGCAGGAATCGGGCGCCGCGGCGTGCCGCGGGGAGATCACAGCCGCACGACCTCGGTGACCCGCACGACCGCGGTGCCCGCCTCGACGGAGGCGTGCAGGTCTACGACGGCGCGGATGCGCCAGTCGTGGTCGCCGGCCGGGTCATCGATCGTCTGCTCGACACGCCATATGCCGTTGGCCGCATCCGATTCGTCGATCGCGCACAGCCGCGGCGAGCGCGCCGGCCCGCCGGTGAGGATGTCGTCGTGCTCGTCGTAGTACGCGTCGAGCGCCGCAGGCCAGTCGACGTCGGGGTCGAGCTCGGCCAGCTCGTCGTCGCGCTGCAGCGCCGCCAGCTGCACCCGCCGGAACAGCTCGTTGCGCACGAGCACCGTGAACGCACGCCGGTTGGCGAGCACCGACGGAGGAGCGGGCGGCACGATCGGCGCATCCGGCTCGACGACCGGCGCGACCAGCGCCGCCCACTCGTCGACGAGGCTCGAATCGACCTGCCGCACGAGCTCGCCGAGCCACTCGACGACGTCGAGCAGCTCGTCGGTGCGGGCGTCGGCCGGCACGGTCTGGCGGATCGCGCGGTAGGCGTCGGAGAGGTAGCGCAGCACGAGCCCCTCGCTGCGCCCGAGCTGGTAGAACGAGACGTATTCCCCGAACGACATGGCCCGCTCGAACATGTCGCGCACGACCGACTTCGGTGACAGCGCGAAGTCGCGCACCCACGGCTGGCTCGACGCGAAGACCTCGAACGACTGCGCGAGCAGGTCGGCGAGCGGCTTCGGATACGTGATGTCGCCCAGGAGCGCCATCCGCTCGTCGTAGTCGAGCCCGTCCTGCTTCATCGCCGCGACGGCCTCGCCACGGGCCTTGAACTCCTGCTGCGACAGCACCGCGCGCGGATCATCGAGGGTCGCCTCGATGACGCTCACGACGTCGAGCGCGTAGTGGCCGGTGCCCGTCCGGGCCGCGGCATCCGGATGTCGGAGGACGACGCCGATGTCGGAGGATTCGGCCGCGATGCTCCGACCTTCGCCCGATCCTCCGACGTTGGGCGCCGGCTCCTCCGGGTCGAGCAGCCCGATCGCGGCGAGCGCGAAGGGCGAAAGGGGCTGGTTGAGCGCGAAGTTCGGCTGCAGGTCGACGGTGAGCCGGATGCCGGGGGGCTCCGTGTCCGCATGATCGCCGGGTCTCGATACGCCGCCTTCGGCGGCACTCGACCACCGGGTTGCGGCCTCGCCGCGGGCAGCGACCTCGACGATCCCGGCGACGCGCAGGGTGCGGAAGATCGCGAGCGCGCGGCGCGCCAGGGCGTACTGCTGGGCACGCGTCTGGTGGTTGTCGAACACGAGCGAGCGCACGTTCCCGAACACGTCGCCGCCGCGGGCGATGACGTTGATGAGCATCGCGGCGGTGAGCTGCAGCTGCGGCACGAGGGGCTCCGGGACGGCCTCGACCAGCCGTTCGAACGACCCCTGCCCCCAGTTCACGACGCCCTGCGGCGCCTTCTTGCGCACGATCTTCTTGCGCTTCGCGGGATCGTCGCCGGCCTTCGCGAGCGCCACGGCGTTGTCGATCTCCCACTCCGGCGCCATCGCGACGACGTTGCCGTACGGGTCGAAGCCCGCCCGGCCGGCGCGGCCGGCGACCTGGTGGAACTCGCGCGCGGAGAGCTGACGCATCCGGGTCCCGTCGTACTTCGACAGCGCCGTGATCACGACCGTGCGGATGGGCACGTTGATGCCGACGCCGAGCGTGTCGGTGCCGCAGATGACGCGCAGCAGCCCGCGCTGGGCGAGGGTCTCGACGAGACGCCGATAGCGCGGCAGCATCCCGGCGTGATGTATGCCGATTCCGGCACGTACCAGTCGGGACAGCGTCTTGCCGAACCCGGTCGTGAAGCGGAACCCCCCGATCGCTTCGGCGATGGCGTCGCGCTGCGCCCGGGAGGCGATGCGCGCCGACGACAGCGCCTGCGCCCGCTCGACGGCCGCCGCCTGAGAGAAGTGCACGACGTAGACGGGGGCCTCGCCGTCGTCGAGCAGCCGCTCGAGCACCTCGTGCACCGGCCGCCGCTCGTACGAGAAGTGCAGCGGCACAGGCCGCTCCATGCCGGTCACGAGCGCCGTCGGGCGACCGGTACGCCGCGACAGGTCGTCGGCGATCGGGGTCACGTCGCCGAGCGTCGCCGACATCAGCAGGAACTGCACCCGAGGCAGGACGAGCAGCGGCACCTGCCACGCCCACCCTCGGTCGGGGTCGCCGTAGTAGTGGAACTCGTCCATCACCACCTGGTCGACCGGGGCGTCGGACCCCTCGCGAAGGGCGAGGTTGGCGAGGATCTCGGCCGTGCAGCACACGATCGGCGCGTCGGGGTTGACCGCCGAGTCGCCCGTCACCATGCCTACATTCCCCGCGCCGAATATGTCGACGAGAGCGAAGAACTTCTCGCTCACGAGCGCCTTGATCGGGGCGGTGTACCAGGTGCGTCCGCCGCGGGCGAGGGATGCCGCGTGCGCCGCGATCGCGACGAGCGACTTGCCCGTGCCGGTCGGTGTCGAAAGGACCACGTTCGCCCCCGAGACGAGCTCCATGACCGCCTCGTCCTGCGCGGGGTACAGCGCGAGCCCCCGCTCGGCCGCCCACGCGACGAAGCCGTCGTAGACCGCGTCGGCGTCGGATCCGCGCGGGATCAGGTCGAGCAGGGATGCGGGCATCCATCGAGTCTGCCCCACCGACGACCTGGCGTCCGCGAGCCGCCGGTGCGCGCGAAGCCCTCGCCCACGTAGAGCAGAGCGACGCTCGGTCGCCGGCGCATGGCTGAAGCAGTCACCGGAGCCCAGCCGGGCCGCGCGCGGGCGCGGGATACGCTGGGCGGGTGGCATCCCCAACCGTGCTGTCGACGCGCGTCCTGCTCAGCTGCGCCGCCATCGGCGTCGCAACGGGCCTGCTCGCCGCGATCGGCGGATGGCTGAGCGTGCCGCTGTGGGCGCTCTACCCGCTCGCGGTGCTCTACGGGCTCGTGCTCGGCGTGCACGTCGTGCCCGGCATCATCGCGCAGGAGCTGCTGCGGTCGCCGTGGGTGGCGCTCATCACGCACGTCGTCGCGGCGCTCGTGGCCACCGCGTTCTCGCCGCAGTGGGCGCTGCGCTACCTCGGCGTGGCCGTGCTGATCGGCGGGCTGCAGGAGGGCATCGCCGCCCTCACCCGCTACCGCGCGTGGCAGTGGTGGCGGTTCATGATCTCGGGGGTGATCGTCGGCCTCGTCATCTCCGTCATCATGGGGCTCGTGTTCGATCTCGCCCGCTTCGAGCCGTGGGCGCAGACCGCGTTCGTGACGATGCTGTTCGTCGGGCCGATCGCGTGGACGGGCGTCGCGCTCGCGATCGGCGCCGGGCTCCGGCGCGCCGGGGTGGCCAGGGGAGTGTGAGCGACGCCCACGCCCCCGCGCCGCTGCTGTCGGTGCGGGAGCTCGCGATCACGCACGAGGGGGCGGATGCCGCGACCCCCCGCTCGGTGACGTTCGACGTGCGCCCGGGCGAGGTCGTGCTCGTGCTCGGCCCGAGCGGAGCGGGCAAGTCCACGCTCGCCCTCGCGCTGAACGGCCTCATCCCACACGCGCTGCCCGCGGCCGTCGAGGGCTCGGTCGTGGTGGCGGGGCACGAGGCATCCGACACGCCCGTCGCGGTGCTGAGCACGCACGTGGGCATGGTGTTCCAGGATCCCGACGCGCAGCTGGTCGCCGGCACCGTGCTCGACGAGGTCGCGTTCGGCGTCGAGAACCTGTGCCTGCCCGTCGACGAGGTGATGCGGCGCGCCGAGGGCGCGCTGCGCCGCGTCGGCCTGTGGGAGCGGCGCGCCGACAACCCCGAGCGCCTGTCCGGCGGCGGGCGGCAGCGGCTCGCGATCGCGTGCGCGCTGGCGATCCAGTCGCCGCTGCTCGTGCTGGACGAGCCCACGGCGAACCTCGACCCGGCCGGCATCGAGGAGGTCTACGCCGCCCTCGCGGAGCTCGTCGCCGCGGGAGAGCGTGCGATCGTGCTCGTCGAGCACGATCTCGACGCCGCGATCGGGTTCGTCGACCGCGTGATCGTGCTCGACGGCGACGGATGCCTCGTGCACGACGCGCCGGCGCGGGAGCTGCTGCGCGAGCGCGCCGCGCAGCTCGCGCAGCTCGGCGTGTGGCTGCCGGTGTCCGCGCTCGCGGCGCTGCGCCTGCGGCGGGCGGGGTACGCGCTGGACCCGCTGCCGCTGACCCCGGCCGAGCTGCGCACCGCGCTGGAGGCGTGCGACCCGCTGCCCGCGACGCTGGAGGCGTGCGACCCGCTGCCCGCGGCGCCCGGATGTCGGAGCATCTCGCCGATGTCGGAGGATTTCCACGAAATCCTCCGACATCCGTCCGATCCTCCGACATCCAAAGCGAGCACCCCGGTCGTTGAGCGACCGAGCGAAGCGAGCAAGGCGAAACGCGGCGAGCACCCGCGCGACGGCGACGCACCGCGTTTCGACTCGGGCCTGCGGCCCTCGCTCAACGACCGGGGGCTCGCCGTCGCGGTGCGCGGGCTCACGGTGCGCCGCGGACGCGACGAGGTGCTGCGCGGCGTCGACCTCGACATCCGGCGCGGCGACTTCCTCGCCGTGGTCGGGGAGAACGGCGCGGGCAAGACGACCCTCGTGCAGGCGATCGCCGGGGTCGCGCCCCCGCCGCCCGGTCGCGTGCTGGTCGACGGCGTCGACCCCGGACGCGCGGGGACGCGCGAGCTGGCCGGGCACATCGGGTTCGTGTTCCAGAACCCCGAGCACCAGTTCATCGCGCACACCGTGCACGATGAGCTCGCCCACGGGCTGCGGCACGTGCCCGAGGCCGAGGTGCGCGCCCGCGTCGCGGACGTGCTCGCCCGGTTCGGGCTCGCCGGCAAGGAGGGCGTGCATCCGTTCCGTCTCTCCGGCGGGCAGAAGCGCCGGCTCTCCGTCGGCACCGCGCTCGTCGCGGGCGCGCCCGTGCTCGCCCTCGACGAGCCGACCTTCGGGCAGGACCGCGAGCGCGCCGACGAGCTGCTGGCGCTCCTCGACGAGCTGCACCGCGACGGCACGACGGTGATCGTGGTCACGCACGACATGCAGCTCGTCGCCGAGCACGCCACGCACGTCGCCGTGCTGTCGAGGGGCCGGCTCGTCGCCCACGGCCGCACGGAGGAGGTGCTCGCCGATCGCGCGCTCCTGGAGTCGGCGGGGCTGCGTCCGCCGCCGCTCGCGAGCGCCCTCGCCGGGCTGACGCGGCATCCCGAGCTCGACGGCATCGTGCGCCTGCGCGACCTCCCGGCCGCGGCATCCGAACGTCGGAGAATCGCGCGGATGTCGGAGGATCATCGCGACACCCTCCGACATCCGGCCGATCCTCCGACTTTCCCGACGCCTGAGCCCGACGCCGCGTCCCCCGCCCGCACCGCGTTCGACCCGTACGCCCCCGCACCGCAGACGACGCCGGTGCGCTTCCTCCACCGGCTCAACCCGCTCGCGAAGCTCGCCGCCGTGATCGTGCCGATCGTGCTGCTCGTCTTCGTGCGCGACCTCGCGACGCCGCTCATGTTCCTCGCGCTGGCGTGCGCGGTGCTGCTCGTGGGCGCGCGGCTGAGCGGACGGATGCTGGCGCTGCTGCTGCTCGGCATCCCCGCAGGCATCGCCGTGCTCGCGTTCGGCCTCTCGCTGTGGACCGACCCCTCGCGCGTCGACCGGTCCGTCGCGGTGTGGCAGCTCGGCTCGTGGACGCTGTACGGCGGGGCCGTCGCGGTCGGGCTCGCCACCGCGCTGCGGCTCGGTGCGGTCCTCGCGCTCGGCCTCGTGCCGGGCCTCACCACGACCGGGCCCGACCTCGTGCGGTCGCTCATCCAGCAGGTGCGGGTGCCGTACCGCATCGGCTACACCGCGTTGGCGGCGTTCCGGTTCGTGCCGCGGTTCCGGCACGAGCTCGAGGTGATCCGGGCGGCGCATCGCGTGCGCGCAGCGCGCGGCGGCCGCGGGCCGTTCGCCG
>JASGDZ010000034.1:0-8720 GCA_047606835.1 Microbacterium sp.
CCGCAGCCGCGGCCCCTGCTCCCGCAGCGCCTGCTCCCGCGAACCCGCCGGCCGCCGAGGCTCCGGCTCCGGCTCCGGCTCCGGCTCCGGCTCCGGCTCCGGCTCCGGCTCCGGCGGCACTCTCCACGCCCGCCGACGCCGTCACCTACGTGACGCCGCTCGTGCGGCGGCTGGCGCAGCAGCAGGGCGTGGATCTCTCCTCGCTCACGGGAAGCGGGGTCGGCGGCCGCATCCGCAAGGAGGACGTGCTGAAGGCCGCGGAAGCCGCCGCGGCGCCCGCGGCCGAGACGCCGACCGCTGCCGCTCCTGCTCCCGCGGAGCGCGAGGTCTCTGCGCTGCGCGGGACGACGCAGCCCATGTCACGTCTGCGCAAGGTGCTCGCCGAGCGTGCCGTCGCGTCGATGCAGCAGACGGCACAGCTGACGACCGTCGTCAAGGTGGACGTCACGGCGGTCGCAGCCTTCCGCAGCGCCGTGCAGAAGGACTTCGTCGCCAAGACCGGCGGAAAGCTCTCCTTCCTGCCGTTCTTCGTCCTCGCCGCCGGTGAGGCGCTGCAGGCGTTCCCGATCATCAACGCCACCGTCGACGGAACCGACATCGTCTACCCCGCGACCGAGAACATCTCGATCGCCGTCGACACCGAACGCGGCCTGCTCACCCCGGTCCTGCGGGACGCGGGCGCGAAGTCGCTGGCGCAGATCTCGCAGGAGATCGCCGACCTGGCCGCCCGCACGCGCGACAACAAGCTCAAGCCCGACGAGCTCGCGGGCGGCACGTTCACCGTCACGAACACGGGTTCGCGCGGCGCACTGTTCGACACGCCGGTCGTGTTCCTGCCGCAGTCCGCGATCCTCGGAACGGGCGCGGTCGTGAAGGAGCCCGGCGTCGTGAGCGTCGGCGGGACGGATGCCATCGGCATCCGCTCGTATGTCTACCTCGCACTGTCCTACGACCACCGCATCATCGACGGCGCCGATGCCGCGCGCTTCCTCGGGGCGGTCAAGCAGCGTCTGGAGACGGCCGACTTCGCCCCCGACCTCGGCATCTGACTATCCCTGCTGCGCGACGTCGTGCACGTCGCGCAGCAGCCAGCGGCCGTCGGCCTCGACGATCACGACGAGCTGAGCGGCCGTCGACGCATCCGTCGGCTCCACCCGCAGCACCGCGGCACCGCCGAACTCGTCGAGCAGGACGATCGTGCGCTCGTCCGCGGGCGCATCGACGGCGCCGGTCGGGAAGTCGCGTTCCGGCGTCTCCACCACCGCGGCCAGGCACGCGCGGTCGTCCGCGCACGCGGCGCGCTCGTCGAGGAGTTCAGCGAGCGTCTGCGCGAGTCCGGGCGACGGAGAGGGAGCCGAGGATGCCGAGACGAGCGGCGACGGCGACGGCGACGGCGACGGATCAGCCGACGCGGCCTGCTCGTCGCGGGCCTGAGCAGGCGGCGGCGAGCCGGTCGGCCACAGGAGTCCCGCCGCGAGCACGAGCGCCGCGGCGCCGCCGGCCAGCAGCCAGGGCTTGGGACGCGGCCGGGCCCGGAGACCGCGCAGCGCACGGTGCACGGCGTCAGACACCATCCCCGGCAGATCGCTGTCGCGTTGACGCACCCACCGCGCACGCCATCCCCCGGGCGCCGGCGCGACGATCTCATCGGCTGCGAGGCGGGTCGCCGCGTCGACGCTGCGCGCCCGCGCGGGAGCGAACCCGGTCATCACCACCGGTGCCGGTTCACCGAGCCGGAACAGCTCCTCCTCGTGCGCGCCGTCCGCGAGCGGGTCGAGCTCGGCGGCGACGCGCAGACGCTCGATCGCGGCACGCGTCGCGGCGTCATCGGTAGCGCCCGACACACGCTCCAGCGCGTCGCCGGTGGCGGCGGGCGCCGAGGAACCGGCGGCAAGGGGGACGAACATCGGACGCGCGCTGTCCGTCATCCACCACTCCCCCGTCGGCCACTCGGGGCGGCTGCGGGAGCGTGCCGCGGCCGTCTCCGCCAGACCGCGTCGCAGACTGATCGCGAGCGTGACCGCCTCTCCGGCGCTCAGCGGTGCGGCGAGGTCGCCCCGCCGCGCGAGCAGCCGGTCGAGCCGTTCCCGGCACCAGGGCAGCTCGAGCAACACGCCTGCGGGCGTGCGCACGAGATCGCACGGTACGAGCACGTGCCCGCCTCCGGGCGCGGACTGTGCGTTCCAGGATCCGACCGCGTCGGGCTGCACCAGATGCACCGTCTCGCCGTCGGCGCGCCGAGCGAGCCATCCGGGACAGGGTGCCTCCGGCGCTGCGACGCGGCGCAGCAGCCGGTACGCGTCGGTCAGCGGCACGTCCCGCGCGGTCGGTTCGTCGGTCGCCTGCCGGTCGTCGTGTGAGTCGGACACAGAGCCGATTCTGCGTCCGCGCCGCCCTCCTGGACGACGCGGGCACGCGATCTGTGGATGACCGCCCTCCCCTGGGCACCTGTGGAGGAGGAGGCGGCCCGGAACGTCGCCGACGGTAGGCTGGAGCCCATGGCAGCACGCAGTCGCGACCCCGAGAAGCGCCCGGGGTTCTTCGGGCAGATCAAGACGCTCTACACCTTCACCCGCAATGTCTATTCGTGGCTGCCGTGGCTTCTCGGAGGCATCCTGCTCCTGGGCGTCGCCGTCGGCGTGTGCATCGGACTTCTCATCTCTCGCGATCAGGCCTGGTCCCTCGTCATGTGGGGATTCTCGGGGCTCATGCTCGGCCTCCTCGCGGCCATGATGACGATGACGCGGCTGTCGACATCCGCGATGTATCGCAAGATCGACGGGATGCCGGGGGCCGCCGGGCACATCCTCTCCTCGTCGCTCGGCCGCAGCTGGCACGCCGGCGACACTCCGGTGGGCGTGAACCCCAAGACCCAGGAGGCGGTGTATCGCGCCGTCGGCCGCGGCGGCATCGTGATCGTGGGAGAAGGCGCACGCGGCCGCCTCACGCGACTCGTCAACGAGGAGCGCTCCAAGGCGCAGCGCGTCGCACAGGGCGTGCCGGTGACCGTCTTCTACGTCGGGCACAGCGACGACGAGGTGCCCATCGCGCGGCTCGCCAAGTCGATCAAGTCGCTGCCCCGCAAGATCGACAAGGCGACGATGGCTGCCGTCGTCAAGCGGCTCGACTCGGTGTCGCAGTCGCTGGCGTCGCTTCCGATCCCGAAGGGCATCGACCCAGCGAGGGCGCGCGCGCCGCGTCCTCGCTGAGGGCTACGCGCGCTGACGGACCGTGCCCGCGGCCTTGTCGAGCCTCTCAGGCGAGAGATCGAGTAGTCGCCGCAGGCGACGTATCGAGATCCGTGGTCTGTGCCTCACACACGCTGAAGCACCGTGCCCGCTGCCTTGTCATGCAGCCCGCGCTGGTCGGAGTCCCAGATGACGGCCGGGATCAGCAGCACCAGCAGCGCCGTGCGCACCACGGGGCGCCACAGGCCCGTCCAGCCGCCGCCCACCAGCGCAAGCCGGAGGCCGGCGATGCGGTGACCGGGACTGCCGCCGATCAGCGGGATGAAGATTATCTGCACGATCGCGAACACGGCGAGCGTCGCCCACGGGTCATAAGCGAAGAACGCGGCGGAGAGGATCGCGGCGCACGCGGCGTCGACGAGGTAGGCGATGACGCGGCGGCCGAGTCGCGCGACGCTGCCGGAACCCGACTGCGGCAGACCGAGACGCTCGCCCGGAAAGAGGCTCGGGGGGACGGGTCCGGTCACCGTTTCAGCCTAACCAGGTTCGCGTAACACGCCGGAAACATGCGGGATACTGTCGGGCAACGCCCCCTCGCTATGTTCGACCCAGCCTGCCCGGGCGCAGGCCCGTTCCGCACCCGATCCTGGAGACTCCATGTTCAAAGATTCATCCGAGGTGCTGAAGTTCATCAAGGACGAGGACGTCAAGTTCCTCGACATCCGGTTCACGGATCTCCCTGGTGTGCAGCAGCACTTCAACATCCCGGCCTCGACCGTCGACGAGGAGTTCTTCACCGTCGGTCAGCTGTTCGACGGCTCCTCGATCCGCGGCTTCGCGAACATCCACGAGTCGGACATGCAGCTCATCCCGGATGTCTCCACCGCCTACATCGACCAGTTCCGCGAGGCGAAGACCCTGATCATGATCTTCGACATCTACAACCCGCGCAACGGCGAGATCTACCACAAGGACCCGCGCCAGGTCGCCAAGAAGGCGGAGAAGTACCTCGCATCGACCGGCGTCGCCGACACGGCCTTCTTCGCCCCCGAGGCCGAGTTCTACATCTTCGACGACGTGCGCTACGAGGTGAAGCAGAACTCCAGCTTCTACTCCGTGGACGCGGAGGAGGGCGCCTGGAACACCGGTCGCGTCGAAGAGGGCGGCAACCTCGCCAACAAGACCCCGTACAAGGGCGGCTACTTCCCCGTGTCCCCCGTGGACAAGACCGCCGACCTGCGCGACGACATCACCCTCAAGCTCATCGAGGCGGGCTTCACCCTGGAGCGCTCGCACCACGAGGTCGGCACGGGCGGTCAGCAGGAGATCAACTACCGCTTCGACACGATGGTGCACGCGGCGGACGACATCCTGAAGTTCAAGTACATCGTCAAGAACACCTCCCAGCAGTGGGGCAAGGTCGCGACCTTCATGCCCAAGCCGCTGTTCGGCGACAACGGCTCGGGCATGCACGTGCACCAGTCGCTGTGGCTCGACGGCAAGCCGCTCTTCTACGACGAGAAGGGCTACGGCGGGCTGAGCGACACCGCACGCTGGTACATCGGCGGCCTGCTCGCGCACGCCCCCTCGGTCCTCGCGTTCACCAACCCGACCATCAACTCGTACAAGCGCCTGGTCAAGGGTTACGAGGCCCCGGTCAACCTGGTCTATTCGGCGGGCAACCGGTCGGCGGCCATCCGCATCCCGATCACCGGCTCCAACCCCAAGGCCAAGCGCCTGGAGTTCCGCGCGCCGGATGCCTCGGGCAACCCGTACCTCGCGTTCGCGGCGCAGCTCATGGCGGGCCTTGACGGCATCCAGAACCGCATCGAGCCGCACGAGCCGGTCGACAAGGACCTGTACGAGCTTCCCCCCGAGGAGGCCAAGAACATCCCTCAGGTGCCGAACTCGCTGCTGGACTCGCTGGAGGCGCTGCGCGCCGACCACGAGTTCCTCACGAAGGGCAACGTCTTCACGCCCGAGCTGATCGAGACCTGGATCGAGTACAAGATCGAGAACGAGATCAAGCCGCACGCCGCGCGCCCGCACCCGTTCGAGTACGAGCTGTACTTCGGGGTGTGAATCTCGGGACGCTCCAGCGTCGCTCTCACAGGCTGAGAGGCCAGTGATTACGTGGCCCCAGGCGGCAGTTGCCGTCTGGGGCCACGTGTATCTCCGGGTGTCTACGGACGCGTTTACGGACGTGGCGGAAGCCGTGGCGCATCTGTTCGTTCCGGATTGGAGGCGGTCTGTCGTCGGTCGCACGACCGGTCGTGCGATACTGGCTCAAGCGTTCCTGCGGCATCAGCGTCGCGTGTGAGAGGGAACGAAGCGTAAGGACTTCTTGTGACGGGCATCGGCTCCAGCACTCATTGCTGACCGGTTCCTACGCGCTCCTCTGCGTCTCCCGTGTCAGCTCCCCCTGACACCTTCCTGGAGACGACCATGTCCGTTACCGCTTCGGTCGTGCTGAACGACCTTTCCTTCACGTGGCCGGACGGCAGTGCGGCGATGACCAGTGTCTCGGCAGCGTTCGGTCGCGGGCGCACCGGGCTTGTCGGTCGAAACGGCGTCGGCAAGAGCACGCTGCTGCGACTGATCGCCGGCGAGCTGGCGCCCACGGCGGGCCGGATCACGACATCCGGTCTTGTCGACTATCTGCCGCAGCGCGTCACCGATCGGGCCGAACGGACGGTCGCGGAACTCCTCGGCGTGCACGAGGTCATGGCGGCGATCCGCGCCGTCGAGCGCGGCGATCTGCGACCCGAGCTGTTCGATCTCATCGGGGACGGCTGGGACATCGAGGAGCGCTCGCTCGCTGCGCTCTGCGCGCAGGGGCTGGATCTTCCTCGCCTCGATCACCCGGCCACGAAGCTGTCAGGTGGCGAGAGCATGCTGGCCGCGCTCGTCGGGGTCATGCTGCGTCGAGCGGACATCGCCCTGCTCGATGAGCCGACGAACAACCTCGACGGTGACGCACGCAGGCACGTCTACGAGTTCGTCAGCACCTGGCACGGCGCACTCATCGTCGTGAGCCATGATCTGGCGCTGCTGGAGCTGATGGACGACACAGCCGAGCTGCGCGAGGGATCTCTCAACGTCTACGGCGGCGCGTACAGCGCATACCGGACGCAGGTCGACGCGGAGCAGGAGGCGGCTCGGCGGACACTCCGCTGCGCCGAGCAGTCCTTGCGCGCCGAGAAGCGCCAACGGGTGCAGGCCGAGGAGAAGATCGCACACAGCGAACGACAAGGCCGGAAGGACGCCGCAAATCGCAAGTACATCGGTGCCGTCGTCAACGACCGACGCAACTCCGCCGAGAAGTCGCAGGGCGCGCGCCGCGGCCTCATGGACGAGAAGGTCGCGCTCGCGAGGCGCGCGGTTGCGGATGCCGAAATCCGTATCCGTGAAGATGACCGCGTCGCCATCCAACTCCCCGACCCAGGTGTGCCTGCCGGTCGTCGGATCGCGCGTCTGATCGGCGTGGATGGCCGTGAACTCACGATCCAAGGTCCCGAACGTGTCGCGCTCAGCGGGCCGAACGGGGTCGGCAAGACGACGCTCCTGCGCCAGCTCGTCCTCTCTCCCGTCCCCGAGTCGTCCTCTGATCGAGCACGCGGCGAATCGCTCGTCCCCCATATCGGCTACCTCTCGCAGCGACTCGACGGGCTCGATGACGACGCGAGCGTCATCACCAACATCCAGGAAGCGGCTTCCGGCATCCCCACACGCGACCTGCGCAATCAACTCGCCCGCCTCCTGCTGCGCGGCGCGATGATCGAGCGCCCGGTTCGCGCGTTGTCCGGCGGTGAACGTTTCCGCGTCGCGCTTGCACGGCTACTACTCGCCGATCCGCCCGCGCAGCTCCTCGTCCTTGACGAGCCAACGAACAACCTAGACCTGTCGAGCGTCGATCAACTCGTCCAAGCACTTGCCTCCTATCGAGGCGCGTTGATCGTCGTCAGCCACGACCGCACGTTTCTCGACCAGCTCGAACTCACCGCCGAGGTCACGCTCGACCGAACCGGTCTGCTCCGGCGCGTACGGTGAGCGCGTCATCGCTAACAGCGCTGTGCAGCGGCACCGCGCGGATCATCACCGGAGCCCACGACATCCAGGTGCCGGAGCCACCGACCGCTCGCGGCCTCGACGCACTCGGCATCCAGACCAGCCGCACCAAGATGATCACTCTCCAATCGTGATGAGTGACCACTTTTCACCGCCGAAACTGACCAGTTTTTGACCGCCGCCGACATGCCGTCCTCGCTTCGCGGGGCCGGTTCTGGGAGCCCGGCGATTTCGCGCTCACGCCGTCGACCGCGCACCATCTGCTCGGCGAGCTGGAGGCGCGCGGTGAGCTGCGGCGCGTGCGCCGCGGCCTCTACTGGCGCGGCACGAAGACGCCGCTGGGCATGGCCCCGCCGCCGACCGAGCGGCTGATCGGGGCGCTCGCCCCCGGCCCCGGCGTGGGGCCCGCGGACCTGTCCGCGGCGAACCTGCTGCGCCTGTCGACGCAGATCCCCCGTCGTGCGCTGGTGTCCGTCCCCGACCGGGCTCCCTCGGCTGCCGGGCCGGTCGCGTTCGTTTCCCGCGCGACGCGCACCGGCCGGGCCGAAGCCGGACTGAACGCCACGGAGGTCGCCGCGCTCGAAGTCCTCGATGACTGGACCGCCGTGCTGGAGGTCACCCCGAACGAGGCCACGAGGCGGCTGACCGAGCTGCTGCGAGGCGGCGACCTCCGCGCCGAACGGCTCACCCAGGCCGCCGCCACCGGGCCGGGTCGCACCCGTGCGCGTCTCGCGGCGCTGCTGCGTGCGGCCGGGCGGGACGACCTCGCCGCGCGGATTCCGTCGCCTGACCCCCGCACGCGCCAGTCGGCGCT
Source organism: Microbacterium sp. (assembly GCA_047606835.1). Taxonomy (GTDB): domain Bacteria; phylum Actinomycetota; class Actinomycetes; order Actinomycetales; family Microbacteriaceae; genus Microbacterium. The sequence continues at coordinate 8,071 of JASGDZ010000034.1, forward strand.
CGCTGCGCTGGACGCGGCATGACCGATTCCACGCTGTGGCGGGACGATGACCCCGAGGTGTTCCGCGGCATGATCCTCGCCGCCGCGGAACGCCTCGGCGTGCAGCCCCTCGCCGTCGAGAAGGACTATTGGGTCTGCGAGGCGATGCGCGCGATCACGACCGCGCATCCCGAGGCAACTCGGGTTCGTTCCACCGCTCCGGCTACCTTGCCCCACCACTGGAGCACCGCGGCGAGCCCGGCGCGATCGCTGACCCTGCCGCGATCCTCGTGGAACTCGGACAGTCCGGCGGGCCGAACCCGCGCACCCCGCACCCGGTCACCTCACTCTTGGCACGCGAACTGGCAGACTCTGGATTCGATACGAGCGCATGGGACGATCTGGCATCCTTCGTTGTGCCGATCCTGCATCCGGGCCGCACCCTGCTGGAGAAGCTGCTGTGCGTGAACAACTTCGCCGACTCCCCCGAGTCCGCCGCCTCGCCGCACGGCTGGCGGCGCATCGGCCGACAGCTCTACGACATCTACACCCTGCTCCACGATCCCTCCGTGCGCGAACTGCTGGCCGACGAGCCGCTCGTCGCCGAAATCTTCACCAGCGCCCGTGAGGTCTCCGTCGCGTTCGGCAAGCCCGACCTGCCCGTGCCCGAG
>JASGDZ010000035.1:0-4243 GCA_047606835.1 Microbacterium sp.
CGACAGACGGGTCGACGTCTGACGCGCAACGAGCTGTCTCGCGCGGTGCGGCCGCGGGCGGGCGGGGAGCGGACGGCGGGAGCGGCGCGGCCGCGGTCGGGCGAAGAGCGGTAGAGCCGCGCGCCTACGCGACCTCGACGAGATGCCGGTTGTATGCCGGGATCGTGAGGAACGCGGGGAACTCGCTGCCGAGCGCCACCTCGCGGAACACGTCGGCGGCGTCGTCGAAACGGTCGCCATCGGTGCGGGCGACCTCGCCGAGCACCGTGTCGATGAGCCCCTCGACGTACTCGCGGGTGATCGGCGTGCCGTCGTCGGTGGTGCGGTCCTGATGGATCCACTGCCACACCTGGCTGCGGCTGATCTCGGCGGTGGCGGCATCCTCCATGAGGTTGTCGATCGCGACCGCGCCGAGCCCCCGCAGCCACGCCTCGATGTAGCGGATCGCCACCGACACGTTGTCGTGCACGCCCCGCGTCGAGATCGGCAGGCCGATGTGGCAGTCGATCAGCTGATCGGCGGTCACGTGCACGTCCTCGCGCAGCCGGTCGAGCTGGTTCGGCCGGTCGCCGAGCACGGCGTCGAACTCCGCCTGCGCGACCGGGATGAGGTCGGGATGCGCGACCCAGGTGCCGTCGAAGCCGTCGCCGGCCTCGCGCTGCTTGTCGGCGGCGACTCTCTCGAACGCGCGCGCGGTCACCTCGGGGTCGCGGCGGTTCGGGATGAAGGCGCTCATGCCGCCGATCGCGAAAGCGCCGCGGCGGTGGCACGTCTGCACGAGCAGCTCGGTGTAGGCCCGCATGAACGGCACGGTCATGGTCACCTGGCTGCGGTCGGGCAGCACGAACCGCGCACCGCGGCCGCGGTAGTTCTTGATCATCGAGAAGATGTAGTCCCACCTCCCGGCGTTGAGCCCGGCGGCGTGATCGCGCAGCGCGTAGAGGATCTCCTCCATCTCGAACGCGGCGGGCAGGGTCTCGATGAGCACGGTCGCGCGGATCGTGCCGTGCGGGATGCCGACGTACTCCTCGCTGAACGTGAACACGTCGTCCCACAGCCGCGCCTCCTCGGCGCTCTCCAGCTTCGGCAGGTAGAAGTACGGTCCGCGTCCGTTGTCGATGAGCCGCTGCGCGTTGTGGAAGAAGTACAGGCCGAAGTCGACGAGCGAGCCGGATGCGGCCATCGTGCGGCCGGAGCGGTCGGTGAACCGGAGGTGGCTCTCGGTGAGGTGCCAGCCGCGCGGGCGCATCACGATCGTGGGCGTGCGCTCGGCGGTGACCCGGTACTCCTTGCCCTCCGCGCTGGTGTACGAGAGCTCGCCGCGGATCGCGTCGCGCAGGCTCAGCTGGCCCTCGACGACGTTCTTCCACGTGGGCGAGGTGGCGTCCTCCTGGTCGGCGAGCCAGACCCGCGCGCCCGAGTTGAGCGCGTTGATCGTCATCTTCGGGTCGGTGGGGCCGGTGATCTCGACGCGGCGGTCCTCCAGGCCGGGGCCGGCGCCGGCGACCCGCCACTGGGCGTCGTCGCGGATGTGCCGGGTGTCGTCGCGGAAGTGCGGGTCGTGGCCGTTGCCGATCTCGAAGCGGCGCCGCATCCGGTCGGCGAGCCGGTCGTGCCGGCGGCCCGCGAACCGGTGGTGCAGCTCGGTGAGGAACGCGATGGCCTCGGTCGTGAGGATCTCGTCGTAGCGCGGGCCGAGGCGCCCGGCGATCTCGATCGACGGGCCGATGCGGGCGGGTGCGATGAGGGTCATGATGCTGTCCTGTCTGTGCTTGCGGTCGTTGAGCGAGGCCCGAAGGGCCGAGACGAAACGCGGGGTGGGTCAGTGGAACTGCCGGGCCTCGGTGGATCCCACGAGGGCGAGGGTGGCGCTGTCGGGGTTGAGCGCCGTGGAGACGAAGTCGAAGTAGCCGGTGCCCGCCTCGCGCTGGTGCTTCGTGGCGGTGTAGCCGTGGGCCTCCGCCGCGAACTCGGCCTCCTGCAGCTCGACATAGGCGCTCATGGCGCGCTCGGCGTACCCGCGGGCGAGGTCGAACATCGAGTGGTTGAGGGCGTGGAAGCCGGCCAGCGTGATGAACTGGAACCTGTAGCCCAGCGCGGCGAGCTCGTGCTGGAACGTCGCGATCTGCGCGTCGTCGAGGTGGCGTTTCCAGTTGAAGCTCGGCGAGCAGTTGTAGGCGAGCAGCTTGCCCGGGAACTGAGCGTGGATCGCGGCGGCGAACTCGCGGGCAAGCTCGATGTCGGGCTCGCCGGTCTCCACCCACAGCAGGTCGGCGTACGGGGCGAACGCGAGACCGCGGCTGATCACCGGGTCGATGCCGGGCCGCACGCGGTAGAAGCCCTCGCTCGTGCGCTCGCCCGTGGTGAACTCCCGGTCGCGCTCGTCGACGTCGCTCGTGAGCAGGTCGGCGGCGAGTGCGTCGGTGCGGGCGATCATCACCGTCGGCACGCCTGCGACATCCGCCGCCAGTCGCGCCGCGTTCAGCGTGCGGATATGCTGCTGCGTGGGCACCAGCACCTTGCCGCCGAGGTGCCCGCACTTCTTCTCGCTCGCCAGCTGGTCCTCCCAGTGGATGCCGGCGGCGCCGGCCTGGATGAGCGACTGCGCGAGCTCGAACGCGTTGAGCGGGCCGCCGAAGCCGGCCTCGGCATCCGCCACGATGGGGGCCAGCCAGTCCTGCGTGAGCTCGCCTGCGCCGACGGATGCCTCGGCGTGCTCGATCTGGTCCTGCCGCAGCAGCGCGTTGTTGATGCGCCGCACGACCGCCGGCACCGAGTTGGCGGGGTAGAGGCTCTGGTCGGGGTAGGTCTGCCCGGCGAGGTTGCCGTCGGCGGCGACCTGCCAGCCTGAGAGGTAGATGGCCTTCAGGCCCGCGCGCACCTGCTGCACGGCCTGCCCGCCGGTGTACGCGCCGAGCGCGCGCACATAGTCCTCGGTGTGAAGCAGGTTCCACAGGTTCTCGGCCCCGCGGCGGGCGAGCGTCGGCTCCTCGCGCACCGAGCCGCGCAGCCGGACGACGTCTTCAGCGGTGTAGGTGCGCTCGATGCCGTCCCAACGGGGGTCGGTGTCCCAGCTCTCCTGCAGCTCGGCGGCGGTCTGGGTCTGGTCTCCGTAGCGGAGAGGGGTGCTCGGGGTCATGTCGGATCTCCTTGGGAGTGGATGTCGTGAGACCACTGTGCGTGAAATTTGCATGTCTGATCGACCAAACATCATGTGAAGTTTTTGCGATCTTCTGATTCTGTGTCACACTCTCGAACATGACGATCATCGAAGAGGTGGCCGACGAGGGGGAGGCCGACGCGCTCACGATCGGCCGCCGCATCCGCCAGCTGCGCACGGCCCGCGGCATGACGCTCGACGACCTCGCGTCGGCCGTCGAGCGCGCGCCGAGCCAGCTGTCGATGATCGAGACCGGCAAGCGCGAGCCCAAGCTCACGCTGCTGCGCGCGATCGCGCGTGCGCTCGACACGACGATCGACCGGCTGCTGGAGGCCGAGCCGCTCGACGAGCGGTCGTCGCTGGAGATCGCGCTGGAGCGCGCCATGAAGGGGCAGACGTTCCAGTCGCTCGGCATCGCGCCGTTCCGCATCGCGAAGGCGGTTCCGACCGAGGCGCTGCGGGCGATGCTCGCCCTGCGGGGCGAGATCGAGCGGCTGCGCGACGAGCGGGCGGCGACGCCCGAGGAGGCGCGGCGGGCCAACGTCGCCCTGCGACGGCTCATGCGCACGCAGGACAACTACTTCCCCGAGCTCGAGGCGCGGGCCCGCGACATCCTCGCCGCCGTCGACCACCCCGGTGGCCCGCTGACGCAGCGCACGACCTCCGATCTCGCCGCGCACCTGGGGTTCACGATCCACTACGTGCACGACCTGCCGCAGACGACCCGCAGCATCGCCGACATCCGCAATGGTCGCCTCTACCTGTCGAGCCGGCTGACCGCGAAGGGAGACCCGCGCACCGCGGTGCTGCAGGCGCTGTCGAGCAGGATGCTGGACCACTCCGAGCCGCGCAGCTACGCCGAGTTCCTGCGCCAGCGCGTCGAGACGAACTACCTCACGGGCGCGCTGCTGATCCCCGAGGCGCATGCGGTGCCGTTCCTGCAGGAGGCGAAGAAGGACCGCGCGATCTCCATCGAAGACCTCCGCGACGCGTACTCGGTGTCGTACGAGACCGCCGCGCACCGGTTCACGAACCTCGCGACGGTGCATCTGGGCATCCGCGTGCACTTCCTCAAGGTGCACG
>JASGDZ010000036.1:0-3601 GCA_047606835.1 Microbacterium sp.
CTCGTGCGCGCGCGGGTCGGTCAGCTGCGCAGGGTCGAGATAGCCGTTGACGATCGCGTCCTCGAAGTCGTGCACTGAATAGGCGATGTCGTCGGCGAGGTCCATCGCCTCCGCCTCGATGCAGCGCACCCGCCCCGGTGCGCCCTCGCGCAGCCAGCCGAACACGGGCTCGTCGTCGCGGTAGACGCCGAACTTGAGCCGCCCCGTCGCGTCGGGCAGCGGCCGGTCGGCCGCCCACGGGTACTTGCACGTCGCGTCGAGACTCGCCCGGGTGAGGTTCAGCCCGCGCGAGCGCCCGGCGGCATCCAGCACCTTCGGCTCCAGCCGGGTGAGGATGCGCAGGCTCTGCGCGTTGCCCTCGAACCCGCCGATGTCCTCCGCCCAGTCGTTGAGCGCGCGCTCGCCGTTGTGCCCGAACGGCGGGTGTCCGAGGTCGTGACTGAGGCACGCCGTGTCGACGACGTCGGGCGAGAGCCCGAGCGCGGTCGCGAGCTCCCGCCCCACCTGGGCGACCTCGAGGGAGTGCGTGAGACGGTTGCGTGCGAAGTCGGCGGGTGACGCGGGGCTGAGTACCTGCGTCTTGGCCGCGAGGCGCCGAAGCGCCGCCGAGTGCAGCACGCGTGCCCGGTCTCGCGCGAAGTCGTCGCGCTGCGACCGGTGCTCCTCGGGGTGGAAGCGGTCGGTGTCGCGCGGTTCGTAGCCCAAGGGGCGCGCCGCGCCGGGGTCAGCCGCCACTGTGGTCCAGTTCCGCGTCGGCGAGCGCGCACGTCGCCGCGTCGCCCAGCTCGCGCGAGTCGAGCCAGCGCTCCGGCAGCGCCGGGCGCTTGGGAGTCCCCGCGCGGCCGCGCTGCCCCTCGGCGGCCGCACCGGGGTACGGTGCGGCGAGGTCGAGCGTCGCGAGCAGGTCGTCGATCTCGGCTAGACTCGACGCCGTGGCGAGCCGGGCGCGGGTCTCGCCGCCGACCGGGTACCCCTTGAAGTACCACGCGACGTGCTTGCGGATGTCTCGGCATCCGCGATCCTCGTCGTCGAAGAACTCGACGAGCAGCTCGGCGTGACGACGGAACGCGGCCGCGACGAAGCCGAGGGTGGCGTCGACGTCGACGGTCGTTGAGCGAGCCACGGGCGAGACGAAACGCGCTGGATCGCCGTGTTCCGGCTCGGTCGCGTCGCGCCCGCGCCGGGCGGCCGGACACGAGAGGGCGCGCGCGAGGTCGCCGAACAGCCACGGGCGGCCGAGGCATCCGCGCCCCACCACGACGCCGTCGCAGCCGGTCTCGGCCATCATCCGCGCGGCGTCCTCGGCCGACCAGATGTCGCCGTTGCCGAGCACCGGAACGCTCGTGACGGCCTCTTTGAGCGCCGCGATCGCGGCCCAGTCGGCCTCGCCCGAGTAGAACTCGGCGGCGGTGCGGGCGTGCAGCGCGATCGCGGCGACGCCCGCGTCCTCGGCGATGCGGCCGGCGTCGAGGTAGGTGAGGTGGTCGGCGTCGATGCCCTTGCGCATCTTCACCGTGAGCGGCACGTCGCCGGCCGCCCGCACCGCGGCGCGCACGAGGTCGCCGAACAGGCCGAGCTTCCACGGCAACGCCGCTCCCCCGCCCTTGCGGGTCACCTTGGGCACGGGGCAGCCGAAGTTGAGGTCGATGTGGTCGGCGCGATCCTCCGCGACGAGGATGCGGACCGCCTCGGCGACGGTGCGCGGGTCGACGCCGTACAGCTGGATTGAGCGCGGCGTCTCCGACTCGTGGTGGGTGATGAGCCGCATCGTCGTGGCGTTGCGCTCCACGAGGGCGCGCGAGGTGATCATCTCGCTGACGTAGAGGCCCGCGCCGTACTCGCGGCACAGCCGTCGGAAGGCGGCGTTGGTGATGCCCGCCATGGGCGCCAGCACGACCGGCGCGTCCAGCGCGATCGGGCCGATGCGCAGGGGTGCGGCGGTCTGCTGCTCGGCGAGGGCGATGGTCACCGGCCCATTCTCCCAGAATCGCGCCACAGGGGTCGGTCGTGGTCGTAGCCTGGGGAGATGACCGATGCCGGCACGACCGACCTCCGCGACATCCCCTTCCGCACCGCCGACGGCGGCACCGCGACCCTCGGCGACCACCGCGATGACGTCGTCCTCGTCGTCAACGTCGCCTCCAGGTGCGGGCTGACGCCGCAGTACGAGCAGCTCGAGCAGCTGCAGAGGACGTACGGCGAGCGCGGCTTCACCGTGCTCGCGTTCCCGTGCAACCAGTTCATGGGGCAGGAGCCCGGCTCGATCGAGGAGATCCTCGACTACTGTGCGACGACGTGGGGCGTCACCTTCCCCGTGTTCGACAAGGTGAAGGTCAACGGCGGCAAGGCCGCGCCGCTCTACCAGGCGCTGAAGCAGACGGAGGATGCCGAGGGCACGAAGGGCCGCGTGCAGTGGAACTTCGAGAAGTTCGTGGTGACGCCGGACGGCACGGTGCACCGGTTCCGCCCGCGGACGAAGCCAGACGACCCCGCGATCGTCGGCGTGATCGAGGCCAACCTGCCGCGCTGAGCCGCGCGGGCGGCCGTGCGGATCAGACCGGATCGGCGGCCTTGCGCTCGGCCCACGCCTGACGGGCGAGCTGCGTGAACGCCTCGACGGGCTGCGCGCCCGAGACCCCGTACTTCCCGTCGACGACGAAGAACGGCACGCCGGTGATGCCATAGCTCGCGGCCTGCGCCTGATCCTGGCGGACGGCAGCCAGATAGCGACCGGACTCCAGCACCTCGCGCGCGGCATCCCGATCCAGGCCCGCCTCCGCCGCAAGCTCGACGAGGTCGTCGAGGCGGCCGACGTGGCGGCCCTCGGTGAAGTACGCGGCCATGAGCCGCTCGGCGAGCTCGATCTGCCGCCCGTGCTCCTTCGCGAAGTGCAGCAGCTCGTGCGCCTTCACGGTGTTCGTGTGCTTCAGGATGTCGAAGCGGTACTGCAGTCCGGCGTCGGCGGCGACGGCGGTCACACGGTCGAGCAGCTGCTGCGCCTGTTCGCGCGACACGCCCTTGTGCTGCGCGAGGTAGTCGGCCTCGCCGCCGTCGAAGTCGACCGGCGTGTCGGGTGAGAGCTCGTAGGAGTGATACACGACCACCACCCGGGGCGGATCGTCGTCGCCCGCGCTGGCGGCCAGACCTCGCTCCAGATTGCGCTTCCCGATGTAGCACCAGGGGCACGCGATGTCGCTCCAGACGTCGATCGTGATGGGGTCGCTCACGACACCTGCAACCACCGGACCGCGCTGCGCATTCCGCAACGTCGCGCCGTCCTGTCGCGTTCCGACTGTCGGTTTCCGCTTTGGCGGGTCACCTCTTCAGCTCGGCGCGAACCTCGTTCAGCCGCGCCTGCACCTCGGCACGACGGGGCTGCGAGATCCCCGCCTCACGCGCGAACTCCGGCCAGCGCGCAACCGCCTCGGAGACCTCGCCGACGATGCCCCGCGCACCGGGAACCTCGAACTGATCGGCCAGCAGCAGGAGATCCGCTTCTCCGATGCCTTCGAAGCGCCCGTTGACAGACATCAGATGCCGACGCAGCCAGATGCTGCCAGGGTTGTAGGCGTAGGTGAGATCGTATGCCGGCGAGAGCCCC
>JASGDZ010000037.1:0-2505 GCA_047606835.1 Microbacterium sp.
GCGCACGGCGTCATGGTGTCGGTGATGGCGATGACGCCGATCCACCTGGTCAATCACGGCGAGTCGCTGCAACTCGTCGGCTTGACGATCAGCCTGCACATCGCGGGGATGTTCGCGCTCTCTCCGGTGTTCGGCATCCTCGCCGACCGGGTCGGCCGGATCACGACGATCCTTGCGGGCCAGGCGCTGCTGATCGCGGCGATGCTCACGGCATCCTTCGGACAGGACTCGACCGTTTCGGTCACGATCGGCCTCACGCTCCTCGGACTGGGCTGGAGCGCGTCGACCGTGGCGGGCTCGGCTCTGCTCACCGAGACGTCGTCGGAGGAGCATCGCACGCGCCGGCAGGGTCGCAGCGACCTCATCATGAGCCTCGTCGGCGCGCTCGGCGCGATCGGCGCGGGCGTCGTGCTCGGCGGGGTCGGCTACGGCGGGCTGGCGCTCAGCGCGCTCGCGATCGTCGCCGTCGTCGTGCTGCTCGCACCGCTCGCGCGGCGCTGAGATCCGGCTGCGGGGTTCGCCTAAAATCGCAGGGATGTCTTCTTCACCCCATCCCCGCACCACCACCGCGACCGGCGCCGACGTGCGCGTGCGGTTCTGCCCGTCGCCGACCGGCCTGCCGCACGTCGGCATGGTGCGCACGGCGCTCTACAACTGGGCGTACGCGCGTCACGCCGGCGGCAAGCTGATCTTCCGCGTGGAGGACACGGATGCCGCCCGCGACAGCGAGGAGAGCTACCGCCAGCTCGTCGACGCGCTGACGTGGCTGGAGATCGACTGGGACGAGGGGGTCGAGGTCGGCGGGCCGCACGCGCCCTATCGGCAGTCGCAGCGCGGAGAGGTCTACGCCGCGGCGCTGTCCCGGTTGATCGAGACGGGCGCCGTGTACGAGTCGTACTCGACCGCCGAGGAGATCGACGCCCGCAACGCGGCGGCCGGGCGTGCGAAGCAGCTGGGCTACGACAACTTCGACCGCACGCTCACCGACGAGCAGAAGGCGGCGTTCCGTGCCGAGGGCCGCGAGCCGGCGTGGCGGCTGCGGGTGCCGGACGAGGACCTCACCTACGTCGACCTCATCCGCGGCGAGGTGACGTTCCCTGCCGGCTCGTTCCCCGACTTCGTCGTGGTGCGCGCCGGCGGGCAGCCGCTCTACACGTTCACGAACCCCGTCGACGACGCGCTCATGGGGATCACCCACGTCATCCGCGGCGAAGACCTCATGCCGTCGACCGCGCGCCAGCTCGCGCTGTACGCCGCGCTCATCGACGCCGGCATCACGGGCTTCGTGCCGCGGTTCGGGCACATGCCGCTCGTGCTGGGGCAGACCGGCACCAAGAAGCTCTCCAAGCGCGACCCGCAGGCCGACCTGTTCCTGCTGCGCGCGAGCGGGTTCATCCACGAGGGGCTGCTCAACTACCTGTCCCTGCTGGGCTGGTCGCTCGCGCCCGATCGCGACGTGTTCTCCCGCGACGAGCTGGTGGCCGCGTTCGACATCGTGAACGTGAATCCGAACCCGGCGCGATTCGACGAGAAGAAGGCGCAGTCGATCAACGGCGACCACATCAGGATGCTGGCCGCCGACGACTTCGCGGCGCGCATCGTGCCGTACCTCGTGGATGCCGGGGTCGTCGCCGCGTCGCCTTCTGAGGCGGAGGCCGCGCTGATCGCCGCGGCCGCGCCGCTCGTGCAGGAGCGCGTGCAGCTGCTGGGCGAGGTCCCCGGGCTTGTCGGGTTCCTGTTCGCGTCGGAGGTGGCGTACGACGAGGATGCCCTGGCGTCGCTGCCTGAGAACGCGGGGGAGGCGCTCGTGGCATCCGTCGGCGCGCTCGAGCTCGTGCCCGAGGCGGAGTTCACCGCCGCGGCCGTGCAGCAGGCGCTGTCGGCTGCGTTGATCGACGGGCTGGGCCTGAAGCCCCGCATCGCCTACGGGCCGCTGCGGGTCGCGCTCAGCGGTCGGCGCGTGTCGCCGCCGCTGTTCGAGTCGATGGAGCTGCTCGGAAAGGCCGAGTCGATCCGACGGCTCGGCGCCTTGGTCGAACGGCTCTAGGCGGCGTTCGGCTTCGGTCTGCGAGCAGGGCGGTGCGCCGCGCGCCGGAGGTGAAGCGCGGTTCCTCTGCGATCCTGCACTGTGCTGTTCGGCCGCGCGGTTCATTTCTGAGGAGATGGACACAACAGAGGAGCAGTACGCGCGCCCGGCTCCTCGTGTGTGGCCATCTCCTCGCTTGTGAACGGCCCGAGACGCGCCCGCGCGGCCGAGGCGGCGGCGGTTTGGATGCCGTCGAGAGGTCGTCTAGACTGGACCCTTGGCACGGCTGCGGCCGCAGGCCTTGGGGTATGGTGTAATTGGCAACACGGCTGATTCTGGTTCAGTTGTTCTTGGTTCGAGTCCAGGTACCCCAGCGCAAAACTCCTCAGATTCCGCGGGAATCGGAGGAGTTTCATGGTTCCTGGGTACTCGAGAACCGGCCGCGGGGTCCTAAACGGGGTCCAAAACCCCATTTCGAC